>CALFSF010000315.1 GCA_937917025.1 uncultured Paraburkholderia sp. | reverse complement strand
CGCACAAGCTGACGGGCGGCCTGCGGCTGCCCGGCGACGAAACGGGCGACTGCCAGTTGTTTACGACGCGTCTGGCGGCCCTCGCCGCGGAACTCGGCGTCAAGTTCCGCTACAACACGCCGATCGACGCGCTCGCGATGGGCAACGGCCGCATCGCCGGCGTGAAATGTGGCGACGAGATGGTGGTGGCCGACAGCTACGTCGTCGCGCTCGGCTCATATTCGACCCGCTTTCTCGCGGATGTCGTCAAAATTCCAGTTTATCCGCTGAAGGGTTACTCGATCACCGCGCCGATCGTCGATGCCGCCGCCGCGCCCGTTTCGACGGTACTCGACGAGACGTACAAGATCGCGATTACACGTTTTGACGACCGGATCCGTGTCGGCGGCATGGCCGAGATCGCGGGCTTCGACAAGTCGCTGCGCCAGGCGCGCCGCGAGACGCTCGAAACGTGCGTGAACGACCTGTTCCCGGGCGGCGGCGACACGTCGAAGGCGACCTTCTGGACGGGTCTGCGTCCGATGACGCCAGACGGCACGCCGATCGTCGGACGTACGCCGGTGCCGAACCTGTTCCTGAACACGGGACACGGCACGCTCGGCTGGACGATGTCGTGCGGCTCGGGCCAGTTGCTCGCCGACCTGATCTCCGGCAAGCAGCCGGCGATCCAGTCGGGCGACCTGTCCGTTCATCGCTATCTCGGCGACACGGGCCGCGCGCACCGGCCGGCATACGCCTGACGGATTCGCTCGATCGCCGTATCGCTCTATCGCGCGATCACAGATGCTCAAAACAGAACGGCGCCTCTCACTCACGAGGCGCCGTTCTGTTTTTGTTAGACGTCCGGTTGCAACGCACGGCCGGCCGCCCATCAGCCAGTCCATTCGCGATCAGAACTGGTCTGCATCAAGCGCGAGCACACCCTCCTCGCCCCGCGCCGTCACGATCGACGCTTCCAGCGCCGACGCCTGCGACAGCACATGTTCCGCGAAGAACTGCGCGGTCGCGATCTTCGCGCCGTAGAACGACGGATCGTCGTCGCGCTTTTCCATCGCGACGAGCAGCGCCCGCGCCATCTGCCAGCCGCCCAGCACGATGCCCGCGAGCTTCAGATACGGCACGCTGCCCGCGAACACCGCGTTCGGATCGCGTTTCACATTGGCCATCACGAAGTCGACCGCCGCCGCGAGCGAGCCGTGTCCCAGTTCCAGATAGCGCTTCATCGAGCGGCATGCCGGCGCGTCGTGCCGGCCGAGCGCCGCGATCGTCTGCGCGACGCCCGCGAGCAGCGATTTCGCCACCGCGCCGCCATCGCGCACCGTCTTGCGGCCGATCAGGTCGTTCGCCTGGATCGCGGTCGTGCCTTCGTAGATCGGCAGGATGCGCGCGTCGCGGTAGTACTGCGCGGCGCCCGTCTCCTCGATGAAGCCCATGCCGCCGTGTACCTGCACACCCAGGCTCGTGACTTCCAGCGAAAGCTCCGTGCTCCAGCCCTTCACGACCGGCACGAGAAATTCGTAGATCGCCTGATGTTCAGCGCGCTTCGCCGCATCGGGATGACGGTGCGCGATGTCGGAATGCGCGGCCGCGACGTACGCGAGCGCGCGCGACGCTTCGGTCAGACTGCGCATCGTCGAGAGCATGCGGCGTACGTCCGGGTGCTGGATGATCGCCACTGGCTGCTTCGCGCTGCCGTCCACCGGACGGCTCTGCACACGCTCCTTCGCATAGCCGGCCGCCTTCTGGTACGCGCGCTCCGACACGCCGACGCCCTGCATGCCGACAGCGAAACGCGCCGCGTTCATCATGATGAACATGTACTCGAGGCCGCGGTTCTCCTCGCCGATCAGGTGCCCGATCGCGCCGCCGTGGTCGCCGAACTGCAGCACTGCCGTCGGGCTCGCCTTGATGCCGAGCTTGTGCTCGATCGACACGCAATGCACGTCGTTACGCTCACCCAGCGAGCCGTCTTCATTGACGAGGAACTTCGGCACGATGAACAGCGAGATGCCCTTCACGCCTTCTGGTGCATCCGGCGTGCGCGCGAGCACGAGATGCGCGATGTTCTTCGCCATGTCGTGCTCACCCCACGTGATGAAGATCTTCGTGCCGAACACCTTGAACGAGCCGTCGCCCTGCGGCTCGGCGCGCGTGCGCACGAGCGCGAGGTCCGAGCCCGCCTGCGGCTCGGTCAGGTTCATCGTGCCGGTCCAAACGCCTGCAATCAGCTTCGGAACGTAGGTTTGTTTTTGCGCTTCGGTGCCGGCAGTGAGGAGCGCCTCGATGGCACCGTCGGTCAGCAGCGGACACAGCGCGAACGACAGGTTCGACGCGTTGAGCATTTCCATGCACGGCGTCGCAATCAGCTTCGGCAAACCCTGGCCTTCGTATTCGACCGGATGCTGCACGCCTTGCCAGCCGCCTTCGGCAAACTGGCGGAACGCTTCCCTGAAACCGGGCGTCGCGGTGACCACACCGTCTTTCCACGCGCTTGGGTTGCGGTCGCCTTCGACGTTCAGCGGCGCGAGCACCTCGCCGCACAGCTTCGCGGATTCGTCGAGAACGGCTTGCGCGGTTTCCAGACCCGCGTCTTCGAACCCCGGCAACGTGGCGATGTCTTCGAGACCGGCCAGCTCTTTCATCACGAAGAGCATGTCCTTGAGCGGGGCGTTATACATGTCTGTCTCCTCCAGCCTGCAGTTTAAAAAAGGGGCGCCGGACTACAGGTCCTCGCCCCTTTTGAGTGCTACCAGACGTCCTGTCAGAAGACGCCGTTCATTCGTGCGCCGTTCAGCCCAGTTCGCTCACCAGCTCCGGCACGACCGTGAACAGATCGCCCACCAGCCCGTAATCCGCGACGCTGAAGATCGGCGCTTCCGGATCCTTGTTGATCGCGACGATCACCTTCGAGTCCTTCATGCCGGCCAGATGCTGGATCGCACCCGAGATGCCCACCGCCACGTACAGTTGGGGAGCCACGATCTTGCCCGTCTGGCCCACCTGGTAGTCGTTCGGCACGAAGCCCGCGTCGACCGCCGCGCGCGATGCGCCCAGCGCCGCGTTCAGCTTGTCCGCCAGCGGCTCCAGCACCTTCGTATAGTTCTCGCCACTGCCCAGACCGCGACCACCCGACACGATGATCGTCGCCGAGGTCAATTCCGGCCGGTCCAGCTTTGTCACCTCGCGGCTCACGAACTGCGACAGGCCCGTGTCGGCGGCGGCTTCGATCTTCTCCACCGCTGCGCTGCCACCTTCTGCCGCAACCGGGTCGAAGCCGGTCGTGCGCACCGTGATCACCTTGATCGTATCCTGCGACTGGACGGTGGCGATCGCGTTGCCGGCGTAGATCGGGCGCTCGAACGTATCCGGGCTGTCCACTGCCGTGATGTCGCTGATCTGCGCGACGTCCAGCTTCGCCGCGATGCGCGGCGCGATGTTCTTGCCGTACGCGGTGGCCGGCGCGAGGATGTGCGAATAGTGCTTCGCCGGGTCTTGCACAAGCGTCA
>CALFSF010000314.1 GCA_937917025.1 uncultured Paraburkholderia sp. | reverse complement strand
GTCCCCAGCGCGCCGGCATGGGCGAGCGGGTGGTCCATGGCGGCGTTCAGCGCCTGTACGCAGGCCGCGCCATCGCCGCTGCTCGCAAGCCGCACGATCCACGGCGTGTATTCGAGCTCGACGTACACGCGCTGAGGTCCGTTCTGGAAATACCACTGGCCGCGTTCGTCGCGTTCGTAATTGCGGTTGATGAAGCCGAGCAGCGCTTCATTGCGGATCGGCTCGCCGGGGGCGCCCTGGGCCTGCGCGGCCTCGTCGCGCATGCGCCAGTTGCCGCGCCGGTCGAGCAGCAGCCAGCCGGTGCAGTGCGGCACGTTCGGCCATTTGACGAGAGCCTGCCTGACGATGTCATCCATGATGGGCGAAAGGTGAGAGGTAGCCTAAAACGCGCTGCGCGAGCCAGTCGATGCGGCCCGGGAACGGCCCGGTCATAAAGCCGACGTGGCCGCCGTGATCCGGCTGGTCCAGTTCCACCGCCGCCGACACCTCATCGCGCGACGGCAGCACGGAGCCCGGCAGGAACGGGTCGTTGCGTGCGTTCAGCACGAGCGTCGGCACCGTGATGTCCGGCAGCAAGGGGCGTGTGGTCGCGCGCGTCCAGTAGTCGTCGGTATCGCGAAAGCCGTGCAGCGGCGCGGTTACGACGTTGTCGAACTCGTACATCGTGCGGCTCGCGAGCATCGCGTGACGATCGAACAGGCCGGGGTATTGCGTGAGCTTCTGGTCTGCCTTCACTTTCAGCGTCTTCAGGAAGCTGCGCGTGTACACCTTGCCGAAGCCCTGCGACAGCGCGTGTCCACCGGCGTGCACGTCGAGCGGCGCGGAAATCGCCGCCGCCGCGGCGACGAACGACGCATCCTGCCCGCGTTCGCCCAGCCAGCGCAGCAGCACGTTGCCGCCAAGCGAAACGCCCGCCGCGACGATCGGCCCTCGATGCACGCCGCGCAGACGCCGCAGCACCCAGTCGAGTTCGTCGCTGTCGGCGAGGTGATAGAAGCGCGGCAGCAGGTTCAGCGTGCCGCTGCAGCTACGGAAATGCGGCACGACGCCATGCCATCCGCGATCGCGCGCGGCGGCCATCAGCGCGCGTGCATAGTGCGACGCGGAATTGCCTTCGAGACCGTGAAACAGCACGAAAAGCGGGGTTTCGCCGTCGGAGTCGGGGAGGGGCGCAGCGCCATCGCGCGCGCGCGCAGCCGATGCGGGTTCGCGATCCAGCCAGTCGAGTTCGATGAAGTCGCCATCGGGCGTGTCCCAGCGCTCGCGCCGGTAGGCGACGGCCGGCCGGCGTGCGAACAGTGCGGGAACGATGGTCTGGACATGGCTGTTCGGCAGCCACAACGGCGCGCGATAGCGCAGGTCGGCGAGCAGTTCCGCGACGTCCCCGACAGGCAACGTATCCGAACCGTTCTTGTTATGCGTCGTACTCATGCCAGCAGCCAGATCGAAAAAACGGAAAAGCAGGAACGACCGGAAAAACAGACAGCGTCAGTGCAGCGAGCCCTGTCCGTGCCGCATCTTGACCGCGAACTGACTCGCGGCGGCGTCGGGCATCGGGCTCGAATGAATATGCGCGATGCGCCATTCGCCGCGCTCGTGAACCATCACATACGTGGTGAAAACCATCGCGGGCACGGCAGCCGGGTCGGCCGGGCTATGCGCTTCCGCGATCGCGTACACCACGGTGCCGAGGCTGTCGTAGACGCGGATATCGAGCGGCTCGATCGACACCGGATTCATTTCGAGCTGCACGGACAGACCCGCGCGGATGCTTTCGAGGCCGTGCAGGTGCGAGCCGTCCGCCCAGATGCAGCTGACGAACTCCTCGTCGATCCACAGGCCCATCAAGCTGTCGATGTTGACCTCCGCGATCGCCTGATACCAGGCGTTGAGCGTGTCGGCGGCGGCTTCGAAGATGTGGGCAAAACGTGGCATGGCTCGTCAGTCTCTTGTGCGCGGCGCGCGCGGTTGCGTGTCCGGGTGCGTCTCCGGGACGGCCCGACAGTCAGCGGACGTGCCCCGGCGTGCGTGAACGGATGGGACTTCCGCGAGGATGCCCGCGCCGTGGAGCGCGGGCATGACGCGATACAGCATGCGTACGGCGATCAGACGGTTCTAGCGTTGCGCGACCAGCATGCCGCGCAGGTCATCGAAGACCTGTTCCGCGCTGAGCTGGCGCAGGCAGTTCAGATGGCCGAGCGGACACTCGCGCTGGAAGCAGGGACTGCATTCGAGATGCAGCCATTGTACCTTTGCAAGCTCCGACAGGGGCGGGGTGTGGCGCGGATCGGTCGAGCCGTAGACGGCCACCAGCGGCCGGCGCAGCGCGGCCGCGACGTGCATCAGCCCGGAATCGTTCGTGACGATGGCGCTCGCCCGCGAGATCAGCGCGCACGCCTCACCGAGCGCGGTCTGGCCGCACAGGTTGCGCACGTTCGGCGCGCGCTCGGCGATTGCCTGCGCGAGCGGTGCGTCTTTCGGCGAGCCGAGCGCGACGATCTGCGTGTACGGAAACGACTGGCCGATCATCTTCGCGAGCGCGGCGAAATGCTCGGGCGGCCAGCGCTTGGCCGGGCCGTATTCGGCGCCCGGGCAGAACACGACGAGCGGCACGCGCGTGTCCAGATTGAAGCGCGCCGACACGCGCGACGCCTCGTTCAGGTCGGCGTCGAGGCGCGGCATCGGCAGGTCGTCCGGCACTTTCGCGCCCGGCGTATAGGCGAGCGCGGCGTACTGGCCGACCATCGGCGGACGTTCGTCCTTGCGCGGATTCGCGTGACGCACGTTCAGGAGGCCATAGCGGCTCTCGCCGGTATAGCCGATGCGCAGCCCGATGCCCGCCATCCACGGAATCAGCGCCGACTTCAGCGAATTCGGCAGCACGTACGCGGCGTCATACCCGACTTCGCGCAGGTCGCTCGCGAGCTGCCAGCGGCGCAGCATCTGCAGCTTGCCGTGCGCGAGATCGGTGGCGTGGACGTCGCGAATCTCGGGCATGCGTTCGAGCACGGGCGCGACCCAGCTGGGCGCGAGCGCATCGATCGCGATGCGCGGATGCAGTTTCACGAGCCGCGAAAAGAGCGGCTGCGCCATCAATGCGTCACCGATCCAGTTCGGTGCGATTACCAACGCGCGACGCATCAGGGTGGGTTTCCGGTGTCGAAACGAAGCGCCGCGCGCACAGGCGCGCGGCGTTCAGGTTGTGGGGAAAAGACGGCTGGGCAAAGCGCGGCAGGCCGGAACGAAGTCCGGCTCGCCGCGGCGGCCCGCCGCAACGCGGACGTGCTCAGTGGCCCTTGACCACTTCGCCGGCGCGCAGCTTGTAGCGCGTGCCGCAATACGGGCAGCGTGCCTCGCCGTGCGTCACGTCGATGAAGACGCGCGGATGCGTGCTCCAGCGCGGCATCGACGGATTCGGGCAATACGCCGGCAGGTCTTTGGCCGACAGTTCGACCAGCGGCATTTCCTTGATTTCACTCATGACGACTTTCTCTTTGTATTCGGATGAAAACGCGGCGCGCGGTGCAAAGCCACGCGCAGACGGCGAACGAACGCTTAAACCTTCGTCAGCCAGTTCGCGTACTTCGTGCTCTTGCCGTTCACGATGTCGAAGAAGCCGGATTGCAGCTTTTCCGTGATCGGACCGCGCGCGCCCGCGCCGATCGTACGGTTGTCGAGTTCGCGGATCGGCGTGACTTCGGCGGCGGTGCCGGTGAAGAACGCTTCGTCGCAGGTGTAGACCTCGTCGCGCGTGATGCGCTTTTCGATCACTTCGATGCCGGCGTCTTTCGCGAGCGTGATGACGGTGTCGCGCGTGATGCCGTCGAGGCACGACGACAGATCAGGCGTGTACAGCTTGCCGTTGTTCACGAGGAAGAAGTTTTCGCCCGAGCCTTCCGATACGTAGCCGTCCACATCCAGCAGCAGCGCTTCGTCGTAACCGTCGGCGGTGGCTTCCTGGTTCGCGAGGATCGAGTTCACGTACCAGCCCGACGCCTTCGCGCGAACCATCGACACGTTCACATGATGGCGCGTGAACGACGACGTCTTCACGCGGATGCCCTTTTTCAGGCCGTCTTCGCCGAGGTAGGCGCCCCACGGCCACGCGGCGATCGCGACGTGGATCGTGTTGCCCTTGGCCGACACGCCGAGCTTTTCCGAGCCGACCCAGATGATCGGGCGCAGATAGCACGACTCCAGCTTGTTCTCGCGGACGACTTCGCGCTGCGCGGCGGCGAGCGTTTCGTGGTCGAACGGGACGTCCATCTGGAAGATCTTCGCGGAGTTCAGCAGGCGCTTGGTGTGCTCCTGCAGACGGAAGATCGCGGTGCCGGCGTCCGTCTTGTAGGCGCGCACGCCTTCGAAGACGCCCATGCCATAGTGCAGCGTGTGGGTGAGGACGTGGATTTTGGCATCGCGCCAGTCGATGAGCTTGCCATCCATCCAGATCTTGCCGTCGCGGTCGGCCATTGACATACGATTCTCCAGGCGGTGCGTAATGAGGTGTTCGTGGTGCCGCGCAGACGACCTGGCCGGAACGCGCGACGCGAACTTACGGCGGGCGTAAGCCGGAATGCGTGGCGCGGAAAGCCAAAACACAGATTCGTCAAGCGGCGAAGTCCGTTATTTTAGCGTCTTTTGCACACGGAACGGGCATTCAGCCACCTTACGGACGCTATAATTCTGCGCATACATAAATCAGTTCCGGATGCGCCGGCGGAAGTTTTCCGACAGGCTGTGTCTTTTCTGCTACGGCGGCGCATCGCGCCGGTTGCTTCGCCCCATGTCACGTCGCCTCTCTGAAGTTGATCGCCACGCCTTTCGCCAGGGCCTGCGCGACTATTCGCCCAC
>CALFSF010000313.1 GCA_937917025.1 uncultured Paraburkholderia sp. | reverse complement strand
TCCGGGCCACCTGCCCAACGGCCACATCGTGCCGGCGCTGATCGCGGGCAACGCGGTAGTGTTCAAGCCGTCGGAACTTGCACCCGGCGTCGCGCAGGCGACCGTCGAGGTGTGGCGCGATGCGGGCCTGCCCGCAGGCGTGCTGAATCCCGTGCAGGGCGAGAAGGAAACCGGCATCGCGCTTGCGAATCACCGGCAGATCGACGGTCTCTTCTTCACCGGCAGCTCGGACACCGGCACGCTGCTGCACAGGCAGTTCGGCGGCCGTCCGGAAATCGTGCTCGCGCTCGAAATGGGCGGCAACAATCCGCTCGTGATCGCGCCCGTCACCGACATCGATGCGGCCGTGCATCACACGATTCAATCCGCGTTCCTGTCGGCCGGTCAACGCTGCACGTGCGCGCGCCGCATCTTCGTGCCAGCCGATGCGTTCGGCGACCGCTATATCGCGCGCCTTGTCGATGTGACCTCGCGCATCGCGGTCGGCGAGTACAACGCGAATCCGCAGCCGTTCATGGGCGCGGTGATCTCGGCGCGCGCGGCTTCGCGTCTCGTCGCGGCACAGGAGCGGCTCATTGCCGACGGTGCGAAACCGCTGCTGAAGATGGAACAGCGCGATTCGAAGCTCGGCTTCGTCACGCCCGCGATTCTCGATGTGACACACGTGCAGGACCTCCCCGACGAGGAACACTTCGGCCCGCTTGCGCAGGTGATCCGCTACGGCAATTTCAATGAGGCGATCGAGCGCGCGAACGACACTGAATTCGGTCTTTCCGCGGGCTTGCTCGCGGACGACGAGACGCTGTGGACGCAGTTCCAGCGCCGCATTCGCGCCGGCATCGTGAACTGGAACCGGCCGACCAACGGTGCGTCGTCGGGCGCGCCGTTCGGCGGCACGGGACGTTCGGGCAACCACCGGCCGAGCGCGTACTACGCAGCGGATTACTGCGCGTATCCGATGGCTTCCGTCGAAAGCGCCCAACTGCAGATGCCCGCGAACGTGTCGCCGGGCCTTCAATTTTAAGGAACGACGATGTTCGCTTCTGAAGCCAATTTCGACGGACTCGTCGGTCCGACGCACAACTATGCGGGGCTGTCGTTCGGCAACGTCGCGTCGCAGAACAACGAGAAGTCGGTTGCGAATCCGAAGGCCGCCGCGAAGCAGGGCCTGCGCAAGATGAAGCAGCTGGCCGACCTCGGTTTCAACCAGGGCGTGCTGCCGCCGCAGGAGCGGCCGTCGATGCGCCTTTTGCGCGAACTCGGCTTCTCGGGCGACGACGCCACCGTGATCGCACGCGTCGCGAAGGACGCGCCCGAGCTGCTGGCGGCCGCCAGTTCCGCATCGGCGATGTGGACCGCGAACGCGGCGACCGTGAGCCCCTCGGCCGACACGCACGACGGCCGTGTGCATTTCACGCCGGCCAACCTGTGCAGCAAGCTGCATCGCGCGATCGAACATGAATCGACCCGGCGCACGTTGCGTGCGATCTTCGCCGACGATGCACGCTTTGCGGTGCACGAAGCGTTGCCCGGCACACCCGCGCTCGGCGACGAAGGCGCGGCGAATCACACGCGTTTCTGCGCGGAATATGGCACACGTGGCGTCGAATTCTTCGTGTATGGCCGCAGCGAATATCGTCGCGGGCCGGAGCCGAAGCGCTTTCCCGCGCGTCAGACGTTCGAGGCGAGCCGCGCGGTGGCGCATCGTCACGGGCTGGTCGAAGGCGGCACGGTGTATGCGCAGCAGAATCCGGACGTGATCGATGGGGGTGTGTTTCATAACGACGTGATCGCGGTCGGCAACCGCAACACGCTGTTCTGCCATGAACTGGCGTTCGTCGACCAGTCTTCCGTGTATGACGAACTGTCGAAGAAGCTCGAAAAGCTCGGCACGACGTTTGACGTGATCGAGGTGCCGGATGCGCAGGTGAGCGTGGCGGATGCCGTTTCGTCGTATCTGTTCAACAGCCAGTTGTTGACGCGTCCCGATGGCCGTCAGGTGCTGGTCGTGCCGCAGGAATGCCGCGAGAACGAGCGCGTCGCCGCGTATCTCGACAACCTGACGGAACGGCACGGACCGATCGACGAAGTGCTCGTCTTCGATCTGCGCGAAAGCATGAAAAACGGTGGCGGCCCGGCGTGCCTGCGTCTGCGCGTCGTCCTGAACGACGCGGAGCGCGCGGCGGTGACGCCGGGTGTGTGGATCAACGATACGTTGTTCGGCCGTCTGGATGGGTGGATCGAAAAGCACTATCGCGACCGTCTTGCACCGTCCGACCTGACCGATCCGTTGCTGCTCGTCGAATCGCGCACGGCGCTCGACGAGCTGACGCAGATTCTCGGCCTCGGCTCGCTGTATGACTTCCAGCGCTAGGCACGGCATGAACGCGCTGCTCGACGATTTTCTCGCGTACACGCTGGCGGGCACGCGACCTTCTTCCGCGCGGGCGCAGGGCACGTCGGCGAGCGGCGTGCGGTACGCGTGGCTCGACGACGGCGTGCTGCTGCTCGAACCGGCCGTGCTCAAGCAAACCACACGCAGTGTGCTGGCATCCGCTGGCATTCATGGCGACGAGACCGCGCCGATCGAGCTGCTCTGCGCGCTCGTGCGGGATATCGCTTCGGGCAACGCATCGCTGGAATGTCGCCTGCTCGTGATTCTGGGTAACGTCGACGCGATGCGCGACGCGTGCCGCTATCGCGATGACGACCTGAACCGCCTCTTTAGCGGGCGTCACGCGCAGGTGCCGCAAAGTCATGAAGCGCCGCGCGCGCGGGCCCTGGAACAGGCGGCACGGCGGTTTTTCGCCGCTGCGCCGGATGTGCCCGAAGCACGCTGGCACGTCGACATGCACACGGCGATCCGCCCGTCCGTGTTCGAACAGTTCGCGCTGCTGCCGCATACCGGTGCGCCGCTCTCGCGCGTGATGTTCGAGTGGCTGCGCGATGCGCGCATCGCGGCCGTCCTGCTGCACACGACAAAAGGCAACACGTATTCGCATTTCACCGCCGACGCGTGCGGCGCGCTTGCCTGTACGCTCGAACTCGGCAAGGTGCGCCCGTTCGGGCAGAACGATCTTGCGCGCTTCGCGGGCGCCGATCGCGCATTGCGTCAGCTCGTGGCAGGTCAAGCCGGCGACGCCGCTGCGCCGCTTCCGCGCGTGTTCACGGTGATCGACCAGATCACGAAGCAGAGCGACGCGTTCGAACTGCTCGTCGCCGCCGACGTGCCGAATTTCACGCCCTTCGTGAAGGACACGCTGCTCGCGCGCGACGGCGACTATCGCTATACCGTGCGTCACGAGGAAGAGCGCATCGTGTTTCCGAACCCGACGGTCAAGCCCGGCCTGCGCGCGGGCCTCCTCGTCGTCGATACGACGGACAGCACGCTCGCCGCGCTTGCCTGATCGCGACACGCAATTGCAGGTTCGGGCGCCTGCCTGCCGGCTCGCCGTCGCGGCGCGTCCGGTTCGCGCCCGGCCGGGCGCGTCGCGCGGACCTTGTACAATTGCGCCCTCGCGGCTGTTGCGATGCACCACGGCAGTCGCCCCGATTTGAACCGCGCTGCGGGCGCTGCGACCATGCACGCCTCGATCCGGTTTTCTGTTTTACCTCGTTATCGGCAAGGACTCCCCTGATGAACACAACCTGGCGTTACATGGCCGCGTTCGCGCTTTTCGCGTCGTCCGCGATGGCAGCGGGCAATGCATCCGCAACCGACATCAAGGAAATCCGCTTCGGCGTCGAAGCGTCGTACGCACCGTTCGAATCGAAAACGCCCGCGGGCGCGCTGCAAGGCTTCGACATCGATATCGGCAATGCCGTCTGCGCAAAGCTGAAGGCGAAATGCGTATGGGTCGAAAATTCCTTCGATGGCCTGATTCCCGCGTTGCAGGCGCGCAAGTTCAGCGCGATCAATTCGGATATGACGATCACCGACCAGCGCAGACAGGCGGTCGATTTCACCGATCCGATCTACACGATCCCGAACCAGATGATCGCGAAGAAGGGCAGTGGCCTGCTGCCGACGCCGGCATCGCTGAAGGGAAAACATGTGGGCGTGCTGCAGGGCACGATTCAGGAAACGTACGCGAAGGCGCGCTGGGCGCCGGCAGGTGTCGACGTCGTGCCGTACCAGACGCAGGACCAGATCTACGAAGATCTTGCCTCGGGTCGCCTCGACGCTTCGTTCCAGGACGCGGAAGCGGCCTCAAAGGGTTTTCTGAAGCGGCCTCAGGGCGCGGGCTTTGAATTCGCGGGCCCGGCGGTCAGCGACGAAAAGCTGCTTGGCGCAGGCGTCGGCTTCGGCGTGCGCAAGGGCGATGCGGCTCTGAAGGACGCGCTTAACCAGGCGTTAAAGGAATTGAAAGCTGACGGCACCATCGACCGCTTCGCCGCGAAGTATTTCGACGTGAAGGTCGTGCTGAAGTAAGCACGGTGCGCGCGGGGCGCAGATTCGCTCCTGTAGGGCTCATGCCGCATCCGGTGATCAGAACCGGCCATTTCGATGACTTCGGTGGCCGGTTTTTTTCGGAAAACCACGCCGCGCGGGTATCTGACGCGGCCCGCGTGCGCTAGAATCGGCGGGTGTCGCACGGCCGTGGCGCAAATGCACGAACGTTGCACCCCGCCACGGCAAATACACCAGAATCAGCCAGGTATGACGGAGCGTCGATACGCTCCGCAGGGGACGGGAATGACCATCAGCGCAGTCGAAGATCCGCATCAGCAAGGGGGCGCCGCCGGGCCGGCAGCCGCAGTGCAGGACGAAGTCTATGTTGCCCGCCAGCCGTTGCTGGACCGCGAAGGCATGCTGTGCGGCTTCGAGCTGAAAGTGCGCAGCCCGG
>CALFSF010000312.1 GCA_937917025.1 uncultured Paraburkholderia sp. | reverse complement strand
ACCAGACGCAGTTCGCCGATCAGCTCGCGAAGGGTGGGATCGACGGCTTGATCAACTTCATGATCGCGCATAACGCGCGTAGCGCGGGGTGACCCCGAGGCCGCATCCAGCGGCCATTGGGCGGCTTCGTAAGTCAGTCTCGCCGGATGGATGTGAAAAGAGCGCAACGGTTGATGCCGTTGCGCTCTTTTCATTCCAGCTCAAGGGAAGACCCCGCGCGACGCTCAGGCTACCTTCGCCGTTCGCTCCACCTTCTTGCCCTTCCCCGTCCGCCCGATCTCTTCCAGCTTGATCTCGACGTGACGCGAGAACACATATTCCGCCGGACGTTGCTTGTCCAGCGGAATATCCTTCGCGAACGCTCCCGTCGTTTTCGGGCCCGAAATCGCGACCTTCAGCGCCTTCAGCGGATGCGTGACCGTATCCATCACGGCCGTCGCCTCAAACCCGCAGTGGACCATGCAATCCGCGCACTTTTCGTAGTTGCCCGTACCGTAGTTTTCCCACTGCGTGGTGTCCATCAGTTCCTTGAAGGTCTTCACATACCCTTCGCCGACCAGATAGCACGGCTTTTGCCAGCCGAACACCGTGCGCGCCGGGTTGCCCCACGGCGTGCATTCGTACGTCTGATTGCCGGCCAGGAAGTCGAGGAACATGCTCGACTGGCTGAACGACCAGTTCTTGCCATTGTTGCCGCGCTTGAAGATCTCGCGGAACAGGTGCTTGGTCTTGTCGCGGTTCAGGAAGTGCTGCTGGTCCGGCGCGCGTTCGTACGCGTAGCCCGGCGACACCGTGATGCCGTCGACGCCCATCGGCCCGAGCGTGTCGAAGAACGCGGCAACACGCTCCGGCACCGCGTCGTTGAACAGCGTGCAGTTGATGTTGACGCGAAAGCCGCGGCGCTTCGCTTCCTTGATCGCGGCGACGGCCTTCTCGTACACGCCTTCCTGCGAAACGGAGTGGTCGTGCGCTTCCTTGTCGCCGTCGAGGTGAACCGACCAGACGAAGTACGGATTCGGCTCGTAATCGTCCATCTTCTTTTCCATCAGCAGCGCGTTCGTGCACAGGTACACGAACTTCTTGCGCGCCATGATGCCCTTCACGATCTGTGGCATTTCCTTGTGCAGCAGCGGCTCGCCGCCTGCGATGGACACCACCGGCGCGCCGCACTCATCGACGGCGCCAAGGCACTCTTCCAGCGAGAGCCGCTGGTTCAGGATCGGATCCGGATAGTCGATCTTGCCGCAGCCGTTGCACGCCAGATTGCAGCGGAACAGCGGCTCCAGCATCAGCGCGAGCGGGTAGCGTTTGTTGCCCGAAAGGTGCTGACGCATGATGTATGCGCCGACCCGGAATTTTTGCAGAAACGGAATAGACAAGATGTCCTCCTTAAACTTCGCGTGCAGCGAGTTGTTGCGTCAGCTTTGACGGCAACTTGAATTCAACTTTTTCTTCACGGCCCGCCATCGTCGTGACTTCGACGGGCCCCAACGCGCGCAGCGCATCGATCACGTTTTCAACCATTTCCTCCGGCGCCGATGCGCCCGCCGTGATACCGACGGTCTGCGCATTCGCAAACCACTCCGGCCGCACTTCGGAACCATCGGCGACGAGGTAGCTCGGCACACCCGTTTCGCCGCCGATTTCGCGCAGACGGTTCGAGTTCGAACTGTTCGTCGCACCGACCACCAGCAGCACATCGACCTGCGTGCTCAGTTCGCGCACCGCCGCCTGGCGGTTTTGCGTCGCGTAGCAGATGTCGCGCGTATCCGGGCCAACGATGTCGGTGAAACGGCGCAACAATGCGTCGATGATGCCACGTGTATCGTCGACCGAAAGCGTGGTCTGCGTGACATACGCAAGCGGCGTGTCGAGCGGCAGGTCAAGCGTACCGACTTCGGCTTCGCTCTGCACAAGCAGCACCTTGCCGGGAATCTGGCCGATCGTCCCTTCGACTTCCGGATGCCCGGCATGCCCGATCAAAATCAGCGTGCGGCCGGCGCCCACGTATTGCCGGCCTTGAACGTGCACTTTCGTGACGAGCGGGCAGGTTGCGTCGAGCACGTCGAGGCCGCGCTGTTCCGCGTCGCGCTCGACCGTCTGGGCGACCCCGTGCGCGCTGAAGATCGCCACGGCGCCTTGCGGCACTTCGTCGAGCTCCTCGACGAAACGGGCGCCCTTGCGGCGCAGGTTATCGACCACATGACGGTTGTGGACAATTTCGTGGCGCACATAAACGGGCGCCCCGTGTTGTTGCAACGCGCGATCGACAATCTCGATCGCGCGGACAACACCCGCGCAAAAGCCGCGGGGTTGAGCAAGGATGACTCGCATAGGCTGGCGAACTCCGACTGACGCGGGTTTCGAAGAAGTCGGTAAAAACGACCTTATCGCCGCGACATCATATTAGATGGTGTATTGAGTCCGACCGGAGCCGGCACACCGAAAACCAAACGCGCATTCTAACGCTATCGGCCAAGACGCGCTTTCCAGGACATATCCGATACCACAAACGCTGCGGCAATAATGACTCGCTGCAGCGCGGGTGCGGAACCCTTAAACTATCGGACCTTGCGGTACCCGCCGATCATGGCTGCATTTGCTGGCCGTCCGGCGCGCCGCTTCATTTTCCGGATCACCGGATGCATTTCAAGGCTCGCGGGATGAAGGTCGACCGCTCCGAATATGTCCGCGTCGCACGCGGACGGGCGCCCCGGGCGCCGGGGCGGGCCGTTTCCGCGCGGGACCTGCTGGTTGAGGGCAACGCATGATCCTGGTTCTGTTCGCACTTTCGTGTCTCTCCCTGCTGATC
>CALFSF010000311.1 GCA_937917025.1 uncultured Paraburkholderia sp. | reverse complement strand
CCGACGGGTTCCGCGCGAACGCGGGGTGCAACTGGTCGGGATCGCGGGCACGGTTCCGAACGGGCGACTCGGAGCCGCGGATGTAATGAGCGCCCCGACGGACAAAGTCGTCACCCCCAGCGCCGCCGCTGCGCTTCACACGCTGTGGCTGCGCAAGGACACGGGCGGCGCGCCGCTCGTGCTGCTGCACGGTTTCGCCGCGGAGTTGAACAGCTGGCGTCCGTTCAGCCGGCGTCTCGGCGCCATCGTCGATCCGGGTCTCGGGATGCTGGCCGTCGATCTGCCCGCGCACGGAAAATCGTCCGGCGAAGCTGCCGGTTCGATCGACGCGATCGTGTCGGCTGTTGAACGGACGTTGCTTGCCGAAGGCGTGGGCGACTGTCACCTCGTCGGCCATTCGTTTGGCGGCGCGATCGCGCTGGCCGTCGCGCTATCGCAGGCCCGCGTGCGCGTGCGATCGCTGACGCTGCTCGCGCCCGCCGGGCTCGGTCCGGAGTGCAACAGCGCGTTCATTCGCGGCGTGACGCAGTCGACGCAGCGTGCAAGCCTCGCCGCGTGGCTCAAGCAGCTTTTCGCGGACCCCGCGCTGATGGACGACGCATTCGTCGCCACCGCGCAGCAGCAGCTCGAAAGCGCGGCGGCGCGCGAACGCCTCGCGCGTCTCGCGGACGTGTTTTTCCCCGACGGCACGCAAAGCCTCGACATGCGCGGCGCGCTGGAGCAGGTGAGCCGGGACGTGCCGGTGCGCGTCGTATGGGGATTGCAGGATCGCATCCTGCCGGCGCGGCATGCCGAAGGCCTGCCCGGCCGGATCGCCGTGCATCGCTTTGCCGGCACCGGCCATCTGCCGCAGGTCGAGGCACAGGACGACGTCGCGAGAATCGTGGCCGAAAACGTCGCGAGTGCATCGGGAGAGAGCGTCAGTCGCCGCGGCGCGGTAGGATGACGCTGCTTTAATTCGTTGTGCCCGCAACCCGTGCGTCGCACGTCGGCTTCGGGATGAATGGCAAAGGGAAGAGAACACCTCACCCGCGTTTTCCCCAATGCAAACGGAAGTGAACAATTGTATTATCGAAAGTACAAGATGTTCACAAAGAGTGGATGTAGAGGGCCCGCCGTGAAACGGCGCCGCAGCGGTTGGGCGAGCGAAGGCTCCAGTCAAAAATCAGGAGACGACGATGGACTATGTGCGCGGTGCCCTGCTCGCCCTGGCCGTATTCTGGGCGTTGCAGCTGGTGGGTTCGCTGTATCAGATGCGCCGCTATCGCGAGGCCGTGCAGGATGCGGCGCGTCGCTGGCATAGCGGTTTTCTTGGCGTAGGCTCCTGCAAGGTCAGGCTCGGACGTGGCGCGGTCGCCATCGTCGTGCTCTCGGCCGACATGCGGGTCTGCCAGTTCCTCAGCATGTCCGGCTTCACGGTCTTCACGCGTTTTCAACCTCACCCCGGCTTCGAAGATCTTTCGATGGACGCGTTCGTCGAGCGCCTGCATCGCGCGAAGCTGCGCGGCAGCATCGTGCAGGCCGCCATCGATGCGCTCGAGCGCGCGCACCGCGCAGCCGATGCGCCGCCGGGGCAGGCACCGCGGGCCACCGAAGCGCCGGCCTGATCCAGGCCGGCGGACTTCACGGCTTTTCTGTCTTTCCGCTCTACCGCTGTTGCGTACTGTCCGGCTTCGCGTGGTGACCGCCGTGTGGAGCTTTTCGCGATCGTTCTGGTTTATCTCGGAGATTGGCCATGTTCATGCTTGATTGGCTTACGCATCTCGCTGAAGGATTTATCGGCATCTTCAACGCCGGCGGCAAAACGTTTGTGGGTTTCGTCACGGGCATCCTGCCCACGCTGATCGTGCTGCTGACCGCGGTGTACACGATCATCGCGCTCGTCGGCGAACACCGGATTCAGGGTCTCGCGCGCTTCTTCTCGAGGAACGTCATCACGCGCTACACGCTGCTGCCGCTGCTCGCGATGTTCTTCCTCACCAATCCGATGGCGTACACCTTCGGCGTGTTTCTGGAAGAAAAGCACAAGCCCGCGTTCTACGACTCGGCCGTTTCGCTGTGTCATCCGATTACAGGGCTTTTTCCGCACTGCAATCCGGGGGAGCTCTTTGTCTGGCTCGGCGTGGCGGCCGGTATCGCGAAACTCGCGGAGAACCATGCCGCGCCGTTTTCGATTCCCAAGCTCGCGTTGTTCTATCTGGTCGTCGGTCTGTTCGTGAATCTGCTGAAGGGGATTCTCACCGAGGCGCTGACCCGCATGCTGGCGCATCGGGAAAACATCAAGCTGTGAGGCGTTGCCGTCAGGGGCAACCGGACATCGCAACATCGAGACAGAGGGGCATCTGAAATGGACACACGCGTATATAGAACCGTGCGGGTCGAACGCGGGCCGAACGGTTGGGGCGGTCCGCTCCTGATCCGGCCGACGCCGGAGCGCAACAAGATTGTCGCCGTCACCGGCGGCAACATTCCCGAACTGGCGAGAGTGCTGGCCGAGATGACGGGCGGCGTGCTCGTCGACGGCTTTCGCACGCCGCCGCTCGAATCGGAAATGGCCGCGGTCGTGATCGACTGCGGCGGCACCGCGCGCTGCGGCGTCTACCCGCGCAAGAAAATTCCGACAATCAACCTGACTTCGGTCGGGCAATCCGGCCCGCTCGCGCAGTTCATCACCGAAGACACCTACGTGTCGGGCGTGACGCCCGAGCATCTGACGAGCGTCGATGACGACGAGGCCGCCGCTTCGTCGAGCGGACCCTCGCGTGCGACCTCGCCGTTCGGGGCGCCGGCCAGCGCGGCCGTGGTCCTCGAGGAAGCGGCGCAGCACTCGCGCGGCGTCGTCGGGCTGATCACGTCGATCGGGCGCGGCATGGGCGGCGTCGTCAACGTGCTGTTCAACAGCGGCCGCAAGGCGATCGACACCGTGATCCGCAACGTGCTGCCGTTCATGGCGTTCGTGACGATGCTGATCGGCATTATCAATTCGACGGGGATCGGCACCGGTCTCGCGCATCTGCTGTCGCCGCTTGCGGGCAACATCGTCGGCCTGATCGTGCTGTCGGCGATCTGCGGGTTGCCGTTCCTGTCGCCGGTGCTGGGCCCGGGCGCGGTCATCGCGCAGGTGATCGGCGCGGCGATCATCGGGCCCGCGATCGGCAACGGCACGATTCCGCCGCAGATGGCGCTGCCCGCGCTCTTCGCGTACGACACGCAGGTCGGTTGCGACTTCGTGCCGGTCGGGATGGCGCTCGGTGAAGCGAAACCGGAGACGATCCGTATCGGTGTGCCGGCTGTGCTGATCAGCCGGCAGATCATGGGGCCCATCTCGGTTCTGATCGCGTGGGCCGCGAGCTTTGCACTCTAACTGCTGTCCGGGAACGAACGAGAATGACCATGCATTACTACAGGACTGTGATTTCAGAGGTGGGTCCGGAAGTGGGCGATCTGCTCGAGGGCGGCGTGCTGATTCTGTATGCACACGGCGCGCCGCCGGAACTCGCCGAGGTGTCGGTGCTGCATCGGGTCGAAGCGGCGCACGAAAACGCGCCGCAGGTCGGCTCGCAACTGCGTATCGGCGAAGTCAGCGCGTTCGTGACGGCGGTCGGGCCGACGGCGTGGCACAAGGTGAATGAACTGGGCCACGTCGTGATCAACTTCAATGGCTCGCCCGCGGCTGAACGTCCCGGCGAAATCTGCGCGCAGCCGGTCGACGTGGCTGCGCTCCTCGCCAGCATTCGCAGCGGCGCGGTGATTGAAATCGCGGATCTGTGACGCGTCGCGGCGAATACGGTGCGTTCGCCGCGATGCGTGCGCGGTGTGAAACATGGGCTGTGAGATACGATTAGTCAGGAAGGTCTTGCCATGCTGGAAACCGAAATCGTTGTGAAGGTGAGCGAAGGTCTGCACGCGCGGCCGGCGACGCAGTTCGCCAAACTCGCGAAGGAGTTTTCCTGTTCGCTGCGGATTTTTCGCGGCACGACGAGCGCCGACGCGAAGAGCGCCGTGAAGCTGATGCTGCTCGGCATCAAGCAGGACGACCAGATCCTGCTGCGCGCCGACGGTTCGGATGAAAGCGTGGCGCTGAACCGGTTGCTGGCGTTTCTGTCCGAGCCGTCGGCGGGTGTTCAGCCTGCAAAGCCGGCGCTGGCGCAGGAGGCTTCGGCGCCGGGCGCGGCGGGTTCACTCGCCGGGTCGGCTGAACCCGCTGCGCCCGGCGCCGTGCAGTCCGTGCGCGGCGTGCCGGCCAGCGAAGGCCTCGCATGCGGCGAAGCATTTGTGTACCTGCCCGAGGCGCTTCGTGCGACGAGGCAGTTCATCGAGCCGCACGAAGTCGCCACGGAACTCGGCCGCTTTAGCGTCGCGTTCGCCGGATCGATTGCCGCGCTCGACCAGCAGTTCAAGACGATGGGCTGCCACGAGGATATCGTCGAAGCGCTCGCCGACGTCGCGCAAAGCGACGAGTTTTCCGGTGCGGTGAAGCAGCGTATCGCGTCGGGCTGGGATGCGGCGGCGGCCACGTTGCAGGTGGGCGAGGAACTCGCGGCGTCGTTTCTCGCGATGGACGACGAATACCTGCGCAGCCGCGCCGACGATATCCACGGCATCACGCGGCAGGTCGCGTTGCGGCTGCTCGGCATGGAAGACGTGAGCCTCGCGTGCCTGTCGAGGCCGTGCGTCGTGCTCGCGGCCGACCTGAGCGCGCTCGATTTCGCGCGCGCCCAGGTGGCGAATATCGTCGGGCTCGTCTGCACGAAGGGCAGTGCGACGTCGCATCTCGCGATCATGGCGCGCTCGCACGGCATTCCGGCGGTGCTCGGTCTGCCGGTCGACGAAGCGGTGCTGCGAGGCGCGACACGCGTCGCGCTCGATGGTGCGCAGGGACAGGTGTGGCTCGATCCGTCGCCGGACGTGGAGGCCGGATTCGCGACCCGCATCGCGCAGGAAAAGAGCCGCCACGCGGCGTTGAGCGTGTATCGCGACGTCGAACCGGTTACGCGCGACGGGCGCCATGTCGAGATCGCGGCGAACCTCGGCTCGCTCGCCGAGATCGACGCCGCGCATGAGGCGGGCGCGATGGGCGTCGGCCTCTTTCGCACCGAACTGCTGTTCATGGACCGCCGCACGATGCCGGACGAGGACGAGCAGGCCGGGATCTACACGCAGCTCGCGCAGGCGTTTCATCCACGGCCGGTCGTGATCCGCACCCTCGACGTCGGCGGCGACAAGCCGGTGCCGGGCATCGCCTTTCCCGAGGAAGACAATCCGTTTCTCGGCTGGCGCGGCGTGCGGATGTGCCTCGACCGGCCCGACGTGTTCGTGCCGCAGTTGCGCGCGTTGCTGCGGGCCGCGACGCTCGGCAACGTGCAGGTGATGATTCCGATGATCGACGACGTCGACGAAGTGCGTCGCGTGAAGGCGCTGATCGCCACGTGCGCTGAAGCGCTTACGCGCGAGGGCGTCGCGTGGGGGCAGCCGAAGCTCGGCATCATGGTCGAGACGCCGGCTGCGGCGCTCACCGCCGATCTGCTCGCGCAGGAAGTCGATTTCTTCTCGATCGGCACGAACGATCTGACGCAGTACGTGATGGCCGTCGACCGGATGAACCCGGATCTGGCGTCGCTTTATCGCACGGATCATCCGGCCGTGCTGCGCGCGATCGGCATGGTCTGCGAGGCGGCTAAAAAAGCGGGTATTCCGGTTGCCGTGTGCGGCGAGGCGGCTGCGAGACCCGAGATGATTCCGCTTTTCATCGGCATGGGCGTCAGCGAACTGAGCATGAGTCCGTCGTCGGTGCTGCGCGCGAAGAAGATCGTTTGCGAGCTTTGATGTCGTGGACGGCGGCGCTTCGGGCGCGCGCCTTGCGGGTGCATAGGGTGCGGCCCAGGGTGATGCACCCCGGACGGGAAGAGGCGCGATCAGTACGAACAGATGGGATTTTTCGACGGCTGGAATACCGGCATCACACAACTCGACGGCTGTTGATCGTCACACAGCCGCTGGCGAGAAGTCAGAGCGCCGCCTCCTTTTGCTGCGCGGCGCCCTTTCACGGGTTTGGGACTTTTTACCAGCGCTGGTGGACCTGAGCCGCTATATGGCGCTCGTAGACTTCGCGGACGCGCTGCATGGCCTCATCGGACAGTGGCGCGAGGCTCGCCGCCGAGACGTTTGACGCCGCCTGGTCCGCGTTTTTACTGCCCGGGATGATCACGGAGACGGCATCTTCCATGAGAATCCAGCGAAGAGCCAGTTGCGCCAGGGAGGCGCCTGCCGGTACAAGGCCGCGCAGCTCGTCGACCGCTTTCAACGCGATGTCATAGGGCACCCCGGAGAACGTTTCGCCGACGTCGAACGCCTCGCCATGGCGGTTGAAAGCGCGATGGTCGTCTGACGGAAAAACCGAATTCGCGGACATCTTGCCCGTCAGCATCCCGCTAGCCAGAGGCACGCGTGCAATGACTGCAACGTTTTTCTTTTGCGCCTGCCTGAAGAACAAATCCGCCGGGCGTTGACGGAACATGTTGTAGATAATCTGCACCGACACCACATTGGGATACTCGATCGCCTTCAGCGCTTCCTCGACCTTTTCGACCGACACGCCGTAGAAGCGGATCTTGCCCGCGGCGACAAAGTCGTCCATCGCGTCGAACACCTCGGGATGGTAATAAACCTCCGTCGGCGGGCAATGCAATTGCACCAGGTCGAGCGTATCGACGCCCAGGTTCGAAAGGCTCCGGTCGATGAAGCCTGCGAGCTCGCGCCTGTTCGTATAGCCACTGGTCACATGCGGGTCGAGTCGACGCCCGAGCTTGGTCGCCACCATGGGACGCTCGCCGCCTCGTTGCCGCAACACGTCACGAATAATCCGTTCCGAACGACCGTCACCGTAGACGTCTGCCGTGTCAATGAAAGTAACGCCGCTATCGAGCGCGGCGTTTAGCGCGGCCTTGGCGTCGTCTTCGGCGACGCCGCCCCACGAGCCACCGATCGCCCATGCTCCAAAACCGATTTCCGACACATTCCAGCCGGTACGACCAAATTTTCTCTTCAAAAGTGTCATTTAAGTGCTCGTCCTGTGTTTTCCGAAGTTACGTCGCTGGCGTTTCAATGAGCAGCACCGCACCGCACCGCAACGCAACGCACCAGTGCCCGTGGCATTTTTCATTCATCGGGCGTCGAAAAGCAACACAATCGCTCCAGAAATCGAAAAATATTTCCCGGCTACAGCTTCATGAAATCGCGCACGTACTTTTCGATCGGGATTTCGAGTGGATGGCCGCTTACCAGTCTGTCCGCCCGGACGTAGCTGCTAAAGACCTGCGCGTTCTGGCACAACGCTGCCTGGATGTCCCGAAGCAGCTCATCGCGCGACAATTTCGGAAATCGAATTTGCATGTCGGCCAGCAGTTGGATCTCGCTTGCAGCCATCTCGTACTCTTCGGACCGGATTTGATCGAAGTTGCTCACCTTCGCTGCGGCTACCCAGAACGCCCACAGGCGCTCCGCGAATTGCCGCACTTCGGGTCTCATGTCCCCGGGATATTTGACGAGAATCTTCTCGATAACGCTCGCAGGATACGACTCTTGAGCAATGGAGACGGGCGGCGGTGGTGCATCGTTTGGCGGACTTTCCGGACGCTTGCGAAAATACGGGCTCGCGACCTTCTTTGGAGGCGGTGGTGAGGAAGTCACCGGATTGTCCAGATTGCAGGTGCCGCTTGCCGTCCTGAGCACGCAGTCGACGAGGGAGAGGAAGGTCTTGTTGCTCTCGCTGCCGGAGGACAGATAGATCGATTCGAAGTCGTGCCCACCCAGGAAGTCGAATCCGGCCAACATGTTCGGCTTGAGCGGCGGGTCGAAATTCTTGACATCCATGGCGGGATTGTTCGCTTTGATGTAGCCCCGTAGTCCGCCGATGATTCCGTCAAACCAGCTCGTCATGTAGTTGGATTGAGCTCTCGCTCCATCCGGCATGACGATATAGGCTGCGGGAACCGCGACTCCAACGACATGCAAGCGTGCGCGTTGCGTGTCGCCGAGGTCGGGCTGGAGCGCCGAAACCGCCATGTTTGAGTAAAGATTGCCTTGTGAATGCGAAACCAGCAGAAGGTCCGCGCTAGTCTGCAGGGCGTCATGAAGCTTCTTCGCATCATTAAGCGTTTCCATCAACACGGTTTGCGGCGGATCGAGCAGATTAATCATGCGAATCCGGAGATCCTCCACCGGATCGGCAGCCGCCGTTGCCAGTTCCTTCACGTATGGGCTCGAAAAATCCGGCTGCTCCAAAAGCAGCTCAAAATGCGCACGGGTAATGGCGGCAATTGCTTGCGGATCCCTGGTTTCCAAAACTTTTTGAAGCGCCACTTCCTGCAGGTTCTTCACCGTCGCGCCAACATGATAGAGAAGAATGACATTGCGCCCGGCATTGGGACGCCTGCCGCCATCGCGGACGTCGGCGACAAGACGTACCAGATGATCGACTGCTTTCTGCAAGTTGGTGCGCATCCCGTTTGAGAATGCGATGTCCACGATCTTCCCGGAGTCGGCGCAAATCGCTGAACACGGCGCGAGCAACGCGAAGAGCAACACGCCCGCGATCGATGTTTTCCGTGACATGTTCGGGCACTCCTTCAAGACGAAGTGTCGACGATAGAATGGGTGCAGTACCGCATCATTCACATGGCAAGTATGTGCGCCAGCAAACGCGGGCACTTCCGTTATGTACCGTCGTTACCATCGCGAGAGGCTTTCCTTTCCTCGAAAGGGCCGGCCAGTCAGCGAACCTCGGCCGCCCACGCCTCGGCATCGGCGCCGGCCGGAATGCGCATCGGGGATGGCGGATCGGTCGCGGCGCGAGCCCCTGGCGCATCAGTCGCCCGGATGCCGGCCAGCCGTTCTATTGCGTGATCCTCGAGGGCGGGTGCCGCATCGCGATCGACGGGCACGCGCCCATCGAGCTGTTCTCGGGTGACTTCGTCCTGGAAATGCTGCTCATCGAGGCGCTGCGGTCCACGGCGGGAACGAACGCGTCACCGGGCCTCGTGCGCGGGCTCGCCGACAGCCGCCTCGCGGCCGCGAGCCGCGGGATGCACGAACTCACGCGGCGAATTCCCGTTCACCACGAAAAAGCATCCTGTCGACGAACCAGACCGCGACGAGCGTCGCGCCCATCAACGGAAACACGATGCCGAGCAGCACGAGGCCGGTTTTCCACCCGCGCATCGGCGGCGCCGCGCGCTCACGCGATGGCGCGCCTGGCAGGCGTTGCGGCCGGCGCATCCACCACATCACGCATCCCGTTCCCGCCATGCCGGCAAGTCCCAACGAAATCGCCGCGCACAGGACCTGATTGGCGACGCCAAAATAGCGTCCCATATGCAGCGACGTGCCATACGACACCGCCTGCGAAACCGCGCCGTAGTCGCCGTAGCGGATGTCTTTCAGCACCGCTCCGCTGTACTGGTCGACATAGAGGGTGCGTTCGGCTTTCGGGTCGGCGGGGAAGTACGAGACCGTATAGACGCCGGTGGGCGAGGCCGGCAGCGCGATATCGTAGCCGCCCGTCACACCGAGCGACGCCGCCAGCATCACCACGCGATCGAGCGACATCGCCTGTATCCCGTTACGTTCGGTGGACGCCGGCACCCTTACGTCGCCGACCGCCCACGGCGTGGACGGCAGCGGCAGGTCGTCCATCACCATGCCGGGCATCGATTCCATCTTCGATCCCGATGCATCGGGCGCGGCATGTACATGCCCGGCGTGTTCCGCATGATCACCGGGCAGCACGGAGCGCAACGGCAAGCTACCCCATGAGCCAGCGGGTGCACCCAGGTTCGCGCTTGTCGCAAGCGCCTTGAACTGTTTGCCCCACGATCCGGACCACGGCAGACCGGTCAGCACGAACGCCACCGCGCCGAGCGCGAGCCAGGCACCCATCACCGCATGCAGGTTCTTCCATAGCGGCCGGCCCTTCAGCGCGAAACGCGGCCGCAGTGCGGCGCGCAGGGTCGTCGTTCCGCGCGGCCACCAGAGCGCGACGCCAGTGCCGATCATCACCAGTGTCCAGCATGCGGCCAGTTCCATCAGCAACTCGCCGGGCTTGCCGAGCAGCAGCTTGCGATGCAGCATGCGGTCCATCTGCATGAAGCGGCGCGCGACGCTCAGCGTGCCCAGAATTTCACCGCTGTACGGGTTCACATAGACGCTTTGCCGGTCGCCATCACGAAGACGAAAAACGAATTCGGCGCTGCGATCGGGTGCCGTCGTGATCGCAGCGGTCACGGCCACGGCGTCGGCCGGCATTGCCGTGCGCGCCTTCGCGAGCAACGCGTCATGGCCGAGCCGTGGCGTGGCCTGCGGTTCGACAACCAGCCGATGCGGGTAAAGCAGCGGCTCGATTTGCGGCTGGAAACAATACAGCGTGCCGGTGATCGCGAGGATCACCAGAAACGGCATCACGAAAAGGCCCGCATAAAAGTGCCAGCGCCATAGCGTCCGGTAGCCGGCGCTCGCCGTGCTGACGGATGAAGCCGTGTGTTGAGCCGTCGTGGTGGACATTCAATCCTCCTGGGTGCAAATCATTGATTTTTCATTTCGAGCCGCGCGGCGCGAGGGGCTCTCTGAAACCGTTACCGAAGCCGCGCAGGCGTTCACATGCGCAGCTTCGCTTCGACGTAGAACGTGCGGCCCGGATACGGGTGGTAGACGAAGTAACGCTCGTCGAACAGGTTGTCGACGCCGACGCCGATTTCACTCAGCTTCGTTGGCCTGAACGTAAATTTGGCGTCCGCGACGATGTATGAGCTCGTGCCGCCGAACACGTCCGGATTCGCATCCGTATTGGTCAGCGTGTTGTATTGACGGCCTGAATAGCGCGCCGCGAGCGTCACCGCCGAGCGTTCGTCGATGTGATACGTCGTGGCGACGGTCGCGCGCCACAGCGGGATGCGATAGAAATACTTGCCGACGCTGGCCGGATTCTGCGCATTCTCGATGATCTTCGATTGGGTCCAGGCCACGCTCGCCTGCAGATCGAGTCCATGCACGAACACGTCCTGCCCCTGATAGCTGGTCTCGACGCCGCGCGAGCGCACCTTGCCGATGTTCTGGAAGTTCGTCACGTTCGGGATCACCGTCGTATCGGTCTGGCTGAAAATCGTGTTCCTGACGTCGTCCTGGAACAGCGAGAAGCGGAAGAGCCCGTTCCAGTGCGCCCATTCGGCTGTCAGTTCCTTTGACAGATCGTCTTCGGGCTTCAGGTTGGGGTTGTTGTTGACGATCGACGAGCCGTTGATTTGCCCCTGAAACAGCTCGCTGACGGTCGGAAAGCGATACGCGCGGCCGATCGATGCGCGCAAGGTCAGGTCGTCGGTGACATCGAACGACAGCGAGGCCTTCGGCGAGAAGTGATGCTGGTTCACATCGGCTAAAGGGATCGTCGTGGCGGACGATGCCTGCGAACCTTCATACGCCTGCCAGTCCTCATAGCGCACGCCATAGACGAACTTCCAGCGCGGCAGGAAACGCCACGCGTCCTGCGCGTACACAGCCTGCGTTTGGGTTTTGCCCTTGAACGCGTTCGCAAACGTCGTGGCGGCTCCGTCGCGCCAGTTCAACGTGTTGTAGCTCTCGTTGTCGAGGAAGTAGTCGTCGTAGTGATAGCCGAAGCTCAGCGAGTGATTCGCGATTCCCGCTTGCGGCGAGGCCGGTGTGTAGGTGGTTCTGAGGTCGAGCGTTTTCCAGCCGGTGCCGTCGCCGAAAATCACGGTGCCCGCGCCGTTGCCAGGAGCGCCCGAATTCGCCGTGCGCGCGACGCTGTTGCTGATGTCGTAGTAAGACGCGGTTGCCTCGCCGTTCCAGCCGGTCTCGTTGCGCGTTTTCAGCGAGACGCCATACAGCCAGTTCTCGCTTTGTCCGAGGCTCGGTGCGAGCGCGGCGGCCGGGATCGTGTATTCGTAGCCGCCGATGTCGACGTTGCCGCTATAGACGGGATTGCCGTTCGCGTCGCGCAGGAACGTCGAAGTCGCGCTGTTGTACGTCTGGTGCCAGTAGCCGAGCGTGAAACCGGCTTGCAGCGTCGGCGTGAAGTCGTACTGCATCTTCAGCTTGAACTGGTCCTGGACCGTATGCTCGATGCCCTCGCCATTCACGCCGAGCACGGCGGTCGGCGCGTTCGTCTGGTTGTTGTAGAAATATGCGCCGGTGACGGGCGTGTCGCCGGCCTTCGCGGGCGTGCCGGACTTCGCGAGCGTCGCGAACTGCAGCGGCTGGCTCGTGTTTTCCAGGTGATTCACGCCAAGCAGATACGAGAACTTGCCGATCCGGTCACCGATCGACGCGCTCGCTTCACTGCCGTTGAAATTCTGGTTCACGCCGAACAGACTGAAATGCTGCGTGAACGCCTTGACGTCCGCGTCGGCTTCGAACTTCTTCGGCATGCGCGTGCTGATCAGCACCGTGGCGCCGAGCGAATTGCCCGGGTACAGCGCCGAAAACGGACCGTAGATCACGTCGACCTGCTGGATATCTTCCGGGAACACCATCGACCAGCGCGGTGGAAACGAGTAGTTGTTGCCAAGCAGGTTGCTCAGCAGCAGACCGTCGGCATAGACGAGGCCACGCGCACTTTGCGTATTGCTGGTGCCGCGCACGGCGATGATCGAGTTCAGGTCGCCGATGAAGCGCTTGCGTACGGCAAGATTCGGCATGTACTTCAGCACGTCTTCCGTATTGGTGACGTTCCAGTTCTCGAACTGCGCGCGCGTGACGGTCTCGATGGAACCGGGCAGATCGGGATCGACTGCGGGCTGTGCCGCGCCGCCGCCACTCGCCGCGGCGCTGACGCTGACGGTGGGCAGCGTCGTGTCGGCGACGGCATCGTCCGCATGCGCGACCGATGGAATGAAAGAGAGCGGCAACAGGCCGAGCGTGACGTGACGCGCGTTGGCGCAAGCGATCACGGACAGCCTTCGCCATGCGAAGTTGAACATGAGCATTTCCTTGATGCGTTGGACGAACGATCGCGCACGCGGTGAATCAGCGCGTTGGGTATCGCGATCGAAATCAGCGGCGATCAGGAAATGACGGGAGGATCTCTTGGACGCCCGGACGGAAACGCACCGAGCGGCGTGAAGCGTGTGGAGAGTACGGGCGGCGCGGCGCGGGCGACTTCGAACGACGCGACGGGCGCGAACGACGCGACGCCCGGTAGTGCCACGTGATGTTCGAGCAGATGGCAATAGCCGCAGGCGCCGAACGCATCGTCATGGCTCAGGTGAACCGGCGCGGGGCTCGCCTGATGCAGTTGCGTCACGCCTTGCGGCTGAAGCGCCGAGCACAGCGCCGCGACCGGCTCGTTCGAGCGGTCCGCTGCCAGCACCTGACTGACAACCGGCGCGAACACGATGAGCCACATGGCGATCAGGCCAA
Organism: uncultured Paraburkholderia sp.; assembly: GCA_937917025.1. Lineage (GTDB taxonomy): Bacteria > Pseudomonadota > Gammaproteobacteria > Burkholderiales > Burkholderiaceae > Paraburkholderia. Next base: position 15,626 of record CALFSF010000311.1, on the reverse strand, counting down.
GCCATGCGGTCATCCGGTTGCGCGGGCGTAGTGTCATGATGGTGAGCGTAAAAGAAGACGCGCAGCAGTCTAACATCGCACGTCAATCGATTCCAGCCTCGCAGGGATCGAAGTCGCCAGTCTCAAGTCGATGGCAATGGCAACGCCGGATGTGGTCCCGCGCTTTCGGGGCATCCGCGAATGGCAGTTAGCCTGCCGCCGCAGGGATGCTGTGACCGAGTGTCGCGGCGACGGCCAGCACGAGCACCAGCAGGACGGCCTCGATCGTGAGCAGTCGCATGAACACAGGCACGGCAACCGGATTGCCGGCGCGCATGTGTCTCAGATGGACGAAGCGATTGATGGCCCCGATGGTTATCGCAACTGCCACGATAATCAGTTTCGCTTCCAGCAATTGACCCCAGAGACTGCTTGTCAGCGGTGCGAGCGTTCCGCCCAGCCCACGGTATGCGTTCAAGAGACCCGTGGCGATCGCGATCAGGAAGGTGAACGTCGCCAGGTTGGACAATCGCGTCATGTTCGCGACGGTATCCGGCGCGGCCATCAGGATTCGGCGTAGCGGCCAGGCCGCCGTGATGACGACGCCCGCCCATCCCGCGGTCGCGAGCAGATGGACCATATGCACCAGCTCGGCGACTGAAAAATCCCCGGCATCGGCCGCGTGCGTCGACGCGGCGTGAGCAAACGCGATGACGACCAGCGCGGCCCAAAGCACAGTGGTCCAGACCGCGCGCCGGTGCGCCGGCCGGGGCGCAATCGGCGCTAGAAGGGCAGCGAGGCCGGCAGCCAGGCCGATCAGCCACATCAGCCCGAAGTGGGAGTGCGCGATGACAAGCGGAATCGCGGGTAACGCATCGGCGAGCGTGCTGCCGGACATCGCGCCCGCCTGCAACGGGAGGTAAAGCGCCTCTACGACGACCCACGCCGCAAGCGCCGTCCGCACGACGCGAAACCGTTCCGAACCGCCGACGCCGGGGCCAATGAGCACCGCGCCCATCGCAAACGCGAACGCGATGTCGGCGCCGGCAGCCAGCACGATCTGGGCGACGACAAGCGGGTCGAACGCCTGCTGCATGCTATTTCACGTCGAACGGGTAGTCGCCGTGCGTTCGGTGCCCATCGGACGCAACGGCAACCCAATGCACGGTGTAGTGCCCGGTCGACAACGTGGGCAATGGAACGGTAATGACCGCCGGCTCATGCGCGTCGACCGTTGCCTTCGCCGTGTTCACCTGCTTGCCGGTTGCATCGGTGACCGTCAGCGAGCTGAACGCCGGTTCGAGCGGCCCGTCGAACGTGATCTTGACGGCTGCGGGCGACGCGACCGTCGCGCCTGCGCCGGGCTCCTGCTTTTGCGGAAACACGTGCGCGAAAGCGGCGCTGGCAAAAACGCATCCCGCGATCAGAAGCGCCGCGCCTGCCCTGGCCTGACGCCGGATTGCCGAGTGCTGATACATCGTCAACTCCTTTACTGGAACAGAGGTTTGCCGATCGTCGCCGGTGCGACGTCGTCGAAAAAGATGTGAGCCTGGACCAGAATGCCCACGTGCGAGCCGCTTGCCCGGTTGACCGGAATCTGCGCCTCGACGCCGAACTGCCCATAGCGGTTGATCCAGATGAAGCCTGGATTGACGGTCCCCGTCGTCTCCCCCTGGCTTCTCGAAAGCGGAATCTCGACAAGCGGGATGATGCTCGCGAACGGTTGCGGCAACCCGATGTCACGCACGTGCTGCTGCAGATACGGCAGGCTGTACTGCACGGTGACGCCATAGTTGAACGCGTTGGGCTGTCCGGCGCCCGTCGTCAGCGAAGGACCGGCCTCGCCCGTGATCGCGACCGGACGCAGGTACGCGAGCGAATCGGGCAGGTCGCCGAAGCCCTTGCCGGCGAAGAGCGTCGGCGAAATCGTCGAGAAACTGTCCGCGATCGCGTGGCTGCCCGTTCCGCCGAGTTCCGCATCGACGCCGACGGACGTCATGAATTCATGCGCCTCGTTGACGTACAGCAGGTACTTCAAGCCGACGTCGAAGTTGTCGAAGCCGTGGGCCGTCGGGTTGTTCTGCATCGCGTACGTGCCGCCGACCGACACGGCAACGCGTGATGTGATCAGCTTGTCGTATTCGAAGTCGAAGGTATTGACGCTCTGGTCGCCGTTGTCTCCAGGAACGCGCATGTGCCCGAACTGAAGATTCGCCTCATCCCCGACGCCGGGGTCGTCGACGGCCATCGTCGACGGAAAGACACGATCACCCGCGATCGCATGAGCGCGGGCGACGCACGGCGTGAACAGAACGGCACCGTAAAGCGCCGAAACGAGCGTTGTGGCGAGCCGCGGTTTTCCGCGGCGCGTTGACATGGTGTGCATGACCTGTCCTTGTCCTGTTACCGGATCGTGGCAGTTCCGGCGCGCGTCTTTTTTCAGGCAGACGTACGCCGTCTGCGCGATACAGCCAGTGCATCGCGCAGACGATATTCGAATCAGGACAGAAGGGGCGGGGCGCGAGGCTGGGCGGAGGTGCGCGGTTCAACGCGACGAACGCTGTCGAAGCGTGTGGCGACGCAATGCTGGACGGCACGGACCGTGACGGCGAACAGCGCCGGCACACTGGGTACCACGGGCATGTGCGCAAGCAGCCCGCAATAGCCGCAATCCTGTCCATCCGACATCAATGGATGCTGATGCGGGCCAGCCTTGTCGTCCGGCGCCCCGTCTTGCGTCGAGGAGGGCACGCCGCAATACGCCAGCGACATCGCGACACCGTCGCGGTTTGCTGCGAGCGTGTGCGAGATCGTCGGGGCAAGCGTAGCCATCAGGATTGCAAGCAATCCCAGCAGGCTGCCAATCTTCCGATAGAAGCGACTCAAGGTGCGCCCCGCGATCTGGTGACAATTCTGTGCGGATTATGCCATGCGTTGCAGCAGCGGCCATGACTGTACGGGCACCCCATCTACGGCGGCGTATGCCTTCGCAAGGCGGCGAGCAGATCATTTGTTCACGGCGTTGCGCTAGACTGGCTGGGTCCTGACGAGGTTCCGTGTGCCTGATCTGAAATCCATGCTGGTTCGTTCAACCGCGGCGTGTGTGTTCGTCTGCGCGTCGTCGCTCGCGCATGCTGAAAATGCGGCGAAATCAGCCATCGCTGGCCATTCGCCGCCCGCTGAACTGGCCGCCTCGGCTGGCGCGCCATCGACGCAGCCGTTTGTCGGCGACGACCCGGTTGCCATAAGAAACGCCCTCGCAAAGCTGCCCCTCAAGGCTGGGGCGCCTTCGCTGAGCGAGCGCGTACGGAGCCTTGTTCACATCCCCGTCGGCGGGAAGCCGCATGACATGAATCTGGCGAAGGTCGGGCTCGACCGCGAACTGACCTTCGTCATCCCTGCGTCCTACGGGATACTGTACCAGTCGAGTACGCACCGGCTGACGGTCGACGTGGACCTCGCCGGCGACGACGTTCCCGGCCTGATCCAGTTGCAGAAGACCGTCACCGGACCGCGCGGCCGACACCTCGTGGTGGCGCCCGAGGCGAAGGCCATGGGGTATGTCCAGCACATCGACCGGATCGAACTGGCGGTGGGTGAGAGACACGAGACCAGTGTCAAAGGACACGTTGCGCTTTCGCAGGCGCTGTTCGACGAGACGACCGGAGACTTCGCGATCGTGCTGAAGTGCGGCCTCACGCCGCCTTATCTGACCGAGGCGCGCGAACACAGCGATCCGAGCAACGACGAACCCACCGATATCACCACGCGAACCTCGACGTTGCACGCGACTATTCACGCCATCTGGCTGGTCAGCCCGCAGCGCAACATCGTGCTTTCGAAAAAGCTGCATCTGTCGAAGTAAGACGCGGCCTGGGTGCCGGAGACCCGTATTGCGGCCACTGGTAAAAGCGTGAATTCGCCACGCCGGAAACGGACGCGCCGCGCGCATGCGGGATTCGTCACTCCGCCAGGGCTGCCCGGATGACGAGCAACAACCCCGCCGCGACAAAAACGACCCCGACAGCTCGCGTTGCCCGCCCGCCGGACCGGCCGAGGCGTTCGACGGAGATCGCCGCCGTCACGACCGCCATCGCGCGCGGATCCATCACCCCGATGACGAAGAGGGCCGCCGTCAGCCCCGCGCAGCAGCAACTGCAATGCAGGCCGAGCCGCACGCCGTGTCGCCACGCCGTGGTGGCGTCCCCCGGCAACGCACGTCCGCGCCGTGGCGTTTCGCGACAGCAGGCAAGGTGACGTGCCTTCCACGCGGTGAACTGGAACGCACCGGCCGCGACGACGATCGCACCGGCCACGACCGGAACCGCACGCGAGAGCGCCGGCAGTTGCATCTCCAGCCGCGCCAGCGCGACGCCCACCGGAAAGGCGGCGATTCCGGATGCCATCCACACGGAGAAGTAGCCCGCGCCCACCAGCGTGGTCAGTTGGGCGAGGCGTGCCTCGCCCGTCCTGAGGACGGCCTCGCGGTAGCGCCACAGCATGGGCGCGAGAGACGGCAGCATCATCGCTACCGTCATCACGGCCCACATGCCGAGGAACGACGCCGCGACGCCGGGCCACGTCTGTCCGCACATCCGCATCCACGTCATCGACATCGTCCAGCCGCCGGGCATCGGCATTTCGCCCATCGCCGACATCGACGCGCACCGGACGATCGTCACCGCCGCGCTGGCGGCGAAGAGCAGCGCAACGACGCCGAAGAACGCGTGCCGGGAAGCGCTTGATGAGCGCGTCTGTCCGCACGTTGCGCCAATCTCAGCCACGACGTTGAGCGGTGCTTTTCGGGTACTCGTCGTGGCGACGCCACCACACGCCTGTCTCGTTGCGCCCTTTGGGCGCGCGGTCGAGCCACTGGTACATGCCCCAGACGCCATCCACGCCGCGCGCATAGGTGGAATAGGTGTGATACACGACACCATCCTCGTGTACGAACGCGCTCATGCCAGGCCGTTCGCGCACGTACGTTGGCGCGTCGGTGCCGCATGCCGCCGCGAATTCGGCGACGGGTGGCGGCACCGCTGTCGCGTCCATCGCGTGGCCGCCGCGCTGGTAGTTGTATTCGACGGTTCCTTCGCGCTGCTGCTCCTCGGTGAACGAGACGTTGAAGTCGAAGTTGAAATCGCCGCCGGGCGCGGACGCCCAGGGAAACGTCCACCCCATGCGATCCTTGTACGCGCGCAGCTTCGCGAGCGGTGCGCGCGACACCGCCATCAGCGTGACGTCGTGATTCGCCAGGTGGACGGCGACGCCGTCGAAGCCGTCCGCGATCGCCGAGCAGGACGGGCATCCCGCCTTGTAGTCGGGCCCGAACATGAAGTGGTAGACGAGAAGCTGCGAGCGTCCCTTGAAGAGGTCCACGAGCGCGGCGCTTCCTTCGTCGGTTTCGAACCGGTACGTTTTGTCGACCCGCACCCACGGCAGATCCTGACGCTGCCGCGCCAGCGCGTCGCCGCGCCGTGTGTGTTCCTTCTCTGCCTTGAGCAGGTCGAGCCGCGCCGCCAGCCATTCTTCCCGTGTTCCAGTTGTGTGTTCTGTCGTCATGCTTTCCTCCATCAGGTTTGCCGTGTCGTTCGTCCGGTGTCGAGACGACGTGCTGGTTGTTGGTCGTGATAGATTAGTTTCCGGGCTTCGAACGGAGGGAGTGACAAGTGTGGCGGGATTCGTCCAGACCATGGATTCGCTGATCGCAGCCGCAGCGCGTGCGCTGGCAGCGGGCGATCCGCTCGGCGCGCTCAACCATGTCGCGCTGCGCGACGACGCGCACGCGCTCGCGCTTCGCGGCATCGCGATGGCGCAGCTTGGCGACCTCGTCCGGGCGAAAGCGCTCGTGCGGCTTGCCGCGCGCGCGTTCGGTCCGAAAGAGGCCGTGGCCCGCGCGAGATGTATCGTCGCCGAGGCGGAAATCGCGCTGGCCTCGCGCGATCTCGGCTGGCCCGCGAAGACGCTCGACGCAGCGCGGGCGACGCTCGAAGCGCACGGCGATCGCGTGAATGCCGCGCACGCCCGGTACCTCGAAGTCCGGCGCCTTCTGCTGATGGGGCGCCTCGACGACGCCGAGCGCACGCTCGCCGCGCTGGACCCCGAACCCTTTCCGCCTGCATCGAGAGCCGCGCACGAACTGGTCGTCGCGGGCATCGCGCTGCGGCGCCTGCGCACGAAACCGGCGCACGCCGCGCTCGCACGGGCGGCTCGCGCCGCGCGCCAGGCTGGCATTCCCGCGCTGATGGCGGAAGTCGAAAGCGCCTCGCGCGTGCTGGACACGCCCGCCGCGCGCCTCATCGCGCGCGGCGAGGAGAGACCCCTCATGCTCGGAGAGGTCGAAGCGTTGCTTGAATCGCGGACGCTCGTCGTGGACGCGTGCCGTTACGTCGTGTGTGACGCAGGCACGAAGGTCTCGCTCGCGACGCGTCCGGTGCTGTTCACGCTCGCCCGTGTGCTGGCCGAGGCGTGGCCGGAAGACGTGCCGAGGGATGCGCTCGTCGCGCGGGCCTTCCGCGCGAAGGCCGCTGACGAATCGCATCGCGCGCGGTTGCGGGTCGAAGTCGGGCGGCTTCGCACGGCGCTGCGGGAGGTGGCCGACGTGAGCGCGACGAAGCGCGGGTTTGCGCTGACGCCGCGCCGCGCGCCGGAGGTCGTCGTGCTGGCGCGGCCCGTCGAGGAGGCGCACGCGACGGTTCTCGCTTTTCTCGCTGACGGCGAATCGTGGTCGAGCTCGGCGCTCGCGCTGGTGCTGGGCGCGAGCCAGCGCACGGTGCAGCGGGCGCTCGATGCGCTTTCGGCGGCCGGCAAAGTGCAGTCGTCTGGACGGGGCCGGGCGCGTCGCTGGATGACGCCGCCCGTGCCAGGATTCGCGACGACGTTGTTACTCCCCGTTCCGCTACCGAACGACTAGGATGGCCGCATGAACCGATCTACCGCCAGCATCATCAATGAATACGGACCTTTTCCGGGCGTCGACAGCGTGGCTGGCGTCACGTACGATGGCCAGCAGGTCTGCTTTGCCGCCGGCCGCGCGCTGGTCGCGCTCGACCCCGCGAACGGAAAGACGCCGCGCTCGATCGACGTCGCCGCGGAAGCCGGAACGGCGTACGACGGCCAGCATCTGTTCCAGATCGCCGCAGGCCGCATCCAGAAAATCGATCCGCGGACCGGCCACGTGCTGGCGACGATTCCAGCGCCCGGCGGCGGCAATGATTCCGGGCTCACCTGGGCGGAAGGGTCGCTCTGGGTCGGGCAGTACCGGGACCGCAAGATCCATCAGATCGATCCGGAAACAGGGGCGATTCTTCGCACGATCGAATCCGGGCGCTTTGTTACCGGCGTCACGTGGGTCGACGGAGAGCTCTGGCACGGTACATGGGAAGACGACACGAGCGACCTGCGGCGAATCGATCCTCGAACCGGAGAGGTTCTGGAAACGCTCGATATGCCCGCTGGCGTGTTCGTGTCGGGGCTCGAGTCCGATGGCGGCGACCAGTTCTTCTGCGGAGGAGCGAACAGCGGAAAGGTGAGAGCCGTTCGCCGTCCCCGGCGCGCTCCCGCTGAGGGGCGCGACGCCGGCGTTCCCGCCGGTTCCACGAGCGGATGATCGAAACCGAAGGGGTCTTCGCCGGAGTGACGTCGGACGTCGATATAAAGAAAAACATCGCCCGCTTTTCCGCAACCCGGCGCATCACGCCAATGGTCATCTTGTGCCCGGGACTTTGCCCTGGCCTGCCGAACGGCTCTTCACATGGTCGATGAAGGCGCGCAGTTTCGGCATGATCTGCCGGCGGCCTGGGTAGTAGAGAAACACGCCCGATATCATCGGTGCGAACGACTCCAGCACATGCACCAGTTTTCCGGCCCTCACCCCTTCGGCGACCATCGGCTCAGGTAGCTGGGCAAGGCCCACGCCTTCGACTGCCGCGCCAAGCATGGTGGAATAATCGTTGGCGATGAGGGGACCGGATACGGAAATCTCGATCGGGTGGCCGTTGTCGTTGAATGACCATGGCGCGAGCGCGCCACTGGATCGCCGCCACCGCAGGCATGCGTGCTGGCGAAGATCGTCCGTGTGACTCGGCCGGTCGCGCCCCGCGAAGTAGGCAGGGCTGCCGACGACGACGAGACGAAACGGTGGCGTCAACGGGACCGCGACCATGTCGGCGTCGACGAACTGACCCAGCCGGATACCGGCATCGAACCCTTCCGCGGCAAGATCGATCAGCTCCTTGCTTGCGGCGATCTCCACTTCGACCTCGGGATACGCCTGGCAGAAGGATGCAATCAGGGGTTCCAGCAGGATCGGCACCACCGCGCGCGGCACTGAAAGACGCAACAATCCGGTGGGCCGCTGGCCGAGTCCGCGCGCAACTTCACTGGCGGCGACAAGCTCCTCGAAAGCGGGCTTTGCGCGCGAAAGAAACCGTTCGCCAGCTTCGGTCAGGCCGACGCTACGCGTGGTGCGGATGAAGAGCGCCGCGCCAATGCGCGCTTCAAGTACACGCACCACCTGGCTGACGGCCGACGGCGTCACTCCGAGCTCCGCGGCTGCCCGGCGGAAGCTGCGATGCTGGGCAACGCTCAGGAACACCTCGACGCCATCGAGCGCGCCCTGCCTGACTGTGAAGTTCTGCTTCATAGCCCGTCAACATTGTGATGAATAGTCGCTCGCGAGAGGCCATGGTACACCTGTGCCTGTCGATGAGGCGTCACGCCGATACCGGCTCGACACGCTCACCGCGTGGTGTTCGGGGCCGCATTCACGAAGACCCGGATTCATATGGAGAACTGCTGATGACCGCCGCCGCTGTTCCCGCTGGTATCGTCCCGCCGCGTCCTGCCTGGCGCAGCCTGCTCTGGCCGATTCCGTTGACGGTGCTGTGGATTGTGTTGATCTACTGGAAGCCGGTTATCCCGACGAGCGGCGCTCCGACCACCGCTCATCAGCTGATGGCCCATGGGCTCGTCGCGACCGGTTTGTGGCTCGGCCTCGAACGCACGGACCTGACGCCGGGCCAACGCCGCACGACCTGGCTCGTGGTCATGATTCCAGACACGCTCTGGTTCGCCGTCGCCTGGAGCGCGGCGATCAATGGCGTCTTCCGCACGGGCGCCTCGCCGTTGCCGTTGTTGCCGCTGGCGATCTTCCTGCCGGTCATGACCGGCGCGCCGCTGTTGCTGTTATCGAAGCGGGTGGGGCAGGTGCTTGATGCGATGCCGGCGACCTGGCTTGTCGCTCTTCAGCTTTATCGGGTATTCGGCGGCTGGGCTCTCGCTGCGTGGCTGCATGGAATGCTGCCGGGCGTGTTCGCGTTGCCGGCGGGAACGGGCGACGTGTTGACCGGCCTCTTCGCCGTGCCGGCGGCAATCGCCGTGGCGAGCGGTACGGCTCAAGGGCGGAGGGCGGCGATCGCCTGGAACATCTTCGGCCTCGCCGATTTCGCCGTCGCGATTACCCTGGGGATGATCACCTCGCCCGGCCGTTTCCAGTTGATCGTTCCGGGCGTGCCGGCGATCGGCGCCGGCGCCTATCCGGATGTGCTGACTCCTGCTTTCGTTGTGCCAGTCTCGATCCTGCTGCACGCGCTGTCGCTGCGCCAGCTGATCCGGCGACGCGCCGGCTGATTTTCTTCCCGTCCCTGAATACGCCAGACAACATCTGACAGGAGGCAACATGTCACCGGAACTTCTCTTCCAGTTGCATCTCGTTCTGGGCTATGTCGCCTGGCTGCTTTGCTATCGCGTATACGTCTGGCCCAGGCTCAAGTCGATGGACCCATTCGAAGCGCAACGCGCCATCGCCACGTTGCACAGCTTCCGTTTCTTCGGGCTGGTCTTTATCTTGCCGGGCGTCGTCGGTCCCGATCTGCCTGCCAGCTTCGCGGTGTTCGCCGCATACGGTGACTTCGCAACGGGCGTTCTGGCGATGCTCGCGCTCCTCACGGCACGGTTACGCCCACTCTTCTGGTTGTTCGTCGTAGCCTTCAATCTGGTGGGAGTAACCGACCTCATCCTCGACTATTACCACGCCGTCCAGTCCGATGTTCCTGCGCGTGTGGGAGAGCTGCTGGGCGCCACGTATGCGATCCCGGTCATCTACGTGCCTGTGCTGATGATCACGCATGTTTCCGCTTTCTATCTGCTGCTGCGCCCTCAGTTCAGGGTGGCTCGGAGCTATTGACCGTTCCATCAGTCATGCCATTGCAAAGCATGGCCTGCTCCCAGCAGGCTGGCGATGAGCGAAGGACGTTTCTGCGCGCTTTTGAGCGCAATGCCCGGGCGGAATGCCGGGCGTTGCGATCTCGGTCAGCTCGCACGGAGAGCTGGCGCAGACTTACGGGTACACGAGAGCGGCGACGCGATTCCCTGGGACCGTTGCATGTCCCAGGAAATCGCGTCGCTCAGGTGCCGTGCTCCACTAGCGGCAGGGCGCGGCCATTCGCCTAAAAGCGCCCGTGATCGAACTCCGGCAGTACACGCGTTCCTTCAAGAGCAACCGAGTGCAGCAGTTCAGGATTCAGATCGAGCAAATGCAGGATCGTCGGCGCAACCTGCGTGGTCAGCACACGCTCGTCGTTGGTCCGTCCAGCGTGGTGGGCGTGAGGGACGTAGACCACGAGACCGAGATGGCTGTCGTCGGGAGCATTGCCGCCGTGCTCTTCGTCCTTGGCCTTGCTCGAGGTATAGATGACCCCCGGGTTCGGCTGGACGACGATGTCAGGCGTGCGGCCGCGGGCCGGATCACCGAACCGGCCCGTCAACTGCGGGCCGTACAGGATCTACGCCTGCGGGCCGTCCGCGCAAATGCCGGGTGCGTTGCAGCTCAGGTTGTCTCTCAGGGTCTTCACGACGGCGGACAGCTGGCTTTGATCGCGCAACCAGATCAGGCCGACGTCGTCGGTCTGCACGAAACCCGTATCGACGAGCCCCGTTCCGTCATTGAGGTTGCCGCTCTTCGTATTGTTCGGCCCGAAGTGGCCGTTAGGATCCAGATAGTTGCCTGCTTCAAGCAGTTTCGAGAGCGTGTCGCCGTTCTTCACCAGCTTCGAATGATCGCTCGGGGACTGCCCATGTTTCGCCGTGACGATGATCGCCGTCGACGAATAAAGGTTGCGTTGCTTGAGTTCGGACACGACGCGACCGAGGGCGTTGTCCAGATAGGCAATCGCGTTCATTACCTGCGGACCCGGCGTGAAGCTCGCATCCAGATAGCCGCCGCCAGTCGCGACCGTTGCCTTCTGCGCGACGCTCAATGTCTGGAAGTTGGTCCCGAACACCGTGGGCACGTCGGCGCTGGTCTGGCCTGTCGAATCCTTGCCGTCGATCTCATTGATCAGCGACTGCACATGGAAATTGTCGAACTGTTCCGTGTGCGTGTAGAGGTCGGTGTAGTTTGTGCCGGTAGCCGGATCAATCGAATTGATTTCAGTGCGCGAAAGGTCGTACCCGACCTGGCCAGTAACGCAAGATTCGGGCATGCATTCGAACCGATGCAGCGTGCGACGTCCTGCTCATGCAAGCCATCGAAGCTGATCAGCAGCACATGCTTCACCGACTCATGCTCATGATCGTGATCGTGTTCATCGGCGGCCGCTGCGCCCACCGAATACAGTCCGGCAAGCAGGACTACGCCTGCGCCAATGGCGCTTTGTGTACGCTTCCATTTTCTGATCGTCTTCATGTCCCATCCTTTTTCAGGTTGCCGTGAAATATCCTGTAATCAGGGAGAGAATGTGCGGTGGAATTGAGTCGCCCGGATGAACCGATGCTTTCGGTTCCATAACGCACTGGCGTTTCACGCTATAAACCAGAAAAATCCGCGTGATAGTGCGCAATCCTTAAGGTTTCGTTAAGGATTGGATGCCCGGGTGGGAGTGTTGTGATGAGGTCATCCATGGCTGGTGGCCCTGGCTTTCTCCGGCACATACGATGCGCCGGACGAAGGTGTCGCCGGGATATCGATCCGCGAAGAATCTGCGCAGTTCAGCGGCTCCCCGGCTATACCCAATCCCTGTGCCCGACCGGTTACGTTCGGACACACTTCGTTGCGAATCAGAATACGGCCGCCACCTACAATTCACGCACGGAGAAAAATCATGATCAGACTTTGTTGTGTCGTTGCGCTTGCGGCTGGCCTGTCAGGCTGCATTGTCGCTCCACCGTATGGCTATGCGCCTGCGCCGGCCTATGGGTATGGTTATGGGCCTGCGTACTACGCAGCGCCGTCCGTCGATGTCGGCATCGGTTTTGGCGGTTACGGGCACGGCTGGCGACGATAGCCTCATTGCTGCACCGGCTTCGTTGTTGACGACTGTGTCGCTCGAGCCGGATACAGCACGGCGGTCTTTCTCGAAGCCGGGTTGCGCGAGGAGTTCATGGCGGACGCTGAAGCAATGCACCGGCCGGCCTCGCAGGTGTTGGGCGAATTGATGCGTGAGTTCGCGCAACGTCAACGCGCAGTTCGCGAATACGACGAGTTCCTGAACCGTAAGGTAGACGCCGCCCGCGTTTTGCTGCGGGCCGGGCGCGGTCGCTCGAGTGAAGAGGTCGAGGCCAGGTTTGCGAAACGGCGCGCAAGCGTCGCAAGCAAAGCATGAGGGTTGTCTGGACCCCGGACTGCGGCAGGCGGCGGGTCCCGGGGAAATAGAATTATTTCAATGGCTTGTCGCCAGGTTGAGACGTCGACAGCATCCGCTCCACATACCGCGCGATCAGATCGATTTCCAGATTGACCTTCGAACCCGCGCGCAGATTCTTGAGCGTTGTCACTTCGACCGTATGCGGGATCAGGTTGATCGAAAACTCGCAGCCGTCGTCGCTATCCTTGACCGAGTTCACCGTCAGGCTCACGCCGTTCACGGTAATCGATCCCTTGAACGCCAGATAGCGGCCGATATCGCGAGGCGCGAGCACGCGCAGTTCATGCGACTCGCCAACCGGCGCGAAATGCGTCACCGTACCGAGACCGTCGACGTGCCCCGAAACGATATGGCCGCCAAGACGGTCGTGCGCGCGCAGTGCTTTCTCGAGATTCACTTCGCCCGGTTCACCCAGACCCGCGGTGCAATTCAGGCTTTCACGCGACACGTCGACTTCGAACGAATGCGCGGTCTTCACGACCACCGTCATGCATGCGCCCTGAACGGTGATGCTGTCGCCGAGTTGCACGTCGTCGAGATCGAGCGCGCCGGCTTCGATGTAGAGACGCACGCCCGCATCGCCATCGTTGCCGAGCGGCTTCACTGATTCAATGCGGCCCACGGCCGCGACGATTCCGGTAAACATCGTGCTGGTTCCTTTGCGTGTGTTCAATGCGAAGCGTCGGTGGCTTCGGGGGGAGCGGCGGGCGCGGGCGGCGCGAAGCGCGCGAGAATCCGCAGGTCGTCGCCGATGCGATCGACGCCATGAAATCGAAGTTGCGTGCGTCCAGCGAGCGAGCTGGGCGCGACGAGGTTGAACATGCTCATCGAATCCATGCCGAGCAGGCTTGGCGCGAGATAGATCAGCAGTTCGTCGACGCAGCCTTCGCGCAGCAGCGAGCCGTTCAGCTTGTAGCCCGCCTCGACGTGCAGTTCATTCACGCCGCGTTCGCCCAGCGCCTTCAGCATCGCGGGCAGATCGACCTTGCCGTTCGCGTTGGCCATCTGCACGATCTCGGCGCCGCGCGCGCGCAGCGCTTCGGCGCGCTCCGTGTGACGCTCGTCGAGATTGCCGCAGAAGATCAGCGTCGGCGCACCGACCAGAATCCGTGCTTCCGGCGGCACGTCGAGCTGGCTGTCGATCAGCACGCGCCGCGGCTGGCGCGGCGTGTCGACGGCGCGCACGGTCATGCGCGGATTGTCTTCCTTCACGGTGCCGATGCCCGTGAGAATCGCCGAAGCACGCGCGCGCCACGCGTGACCGTCGGCGCGCGCGGCCTCGCCGGTGATCCACTGGCTTTCGCCGGATGGCAGGCCGGTGCGTCCATCGAGCGAAGCCGCGACTTTCATGCGGACCCACGGCCGGCCGCGCGTCATGCGCGACACGAAGCCGATGTTCAGCTCGCGCGCTTCGTGTTCGAGCAGTCCGCAACGCACTTCGATACCGGCGTCGCGCAGCATGGAAAGACCGCGGCCCGACACCTGCGGATTCGGGTCTTCCATCGCGGCGATCACGCGTTCGACCTGCGCCTCGATCAGCGCATTCGCACACGGCGGCGTGCGGCCGAAGTGACTGCACGGCTCCAGCGTCACATAGGCGGTGGCGCCGCGCAGGTCATGACCGCGTGAGCGCGCATCCTTTAACGCGCGGATCTCGGCGTGATCCTGCCCGGCGGGCTGTGTGTAGCCTTCGCCGATCACCTCGCCGTTCTTGACGAGCACGCAGCCGACGCGCGGATTCGGATCGGTCGTGTACATCCCGCGCTTTGCCAGCGCGAGTGCGCGTTCCATATGGACGAAATCGGTTTGCGAGAACATCGGCGACGGCCTGGGTAGAAGGGATTCAGGCCGCGAGCGCGGCGAACGCGCGGCGCGCGGCGGCAATCGTTTCGTCGATGATGGCGTTGTCGTGCGCAATCGACACGAAGCCCGCTTCATACGCCGACGGCGCGAAGTACACGCCCGCGTCGAGCATCTTGTGGAAGAACGCGTTAAAGCGTGGCACGTCGCTCTTCGTGACCTGCGCGAAGCTCGCCGGAATCGAATCCGTGAAGTAGAGACCGAACATGCCGCCGAGCGAATCGGCCGCGAACGGCACGCCGGCTTCGCGGGCCGCTTCGGCGAGACCCTTCGCGAGGCGCGACGTCTGCGCGGAAAGCGTTTCGTAGAAACCCGGCGCCTGGATGAGTTGCAGCGTCTTCAAGCCGGCGGCGACGGCGATCGGGTTACCCGAGAGCGTGCCCGCCTGGTACACGCCGCCGAGCGGCGCGAGGTGAGCCATGATGTCGCGGCGTCCGCCGAACGCGGCCGCCGGCATGCCGCCGCCGATCACCTTGCCAAGGCACGTGAGGTCCGGCGTGATGCCGTACACCTCTTGCGCGCCGCCGAGTGCGACGCGGAATCCGCACATCACTTCGTCGAAAATCAGCACGGTGCCGTATTCGGTACACAGGCGGCGCAGCGCGGTGAGGAATTCAGGTGTCGCGCGCACGAGGTTCATGTTGCCGGCAACCGGCTCGACGATCACCGACGCGATTTCGCCGCCGAACGCCTTGAACGCCTCTTCGAGTTCCGCGACGTTGTTGTATTCGAGCACGGTGGTGTGCTTCGCGATATCGGCCGGCACGCCCGCCGAGGTCGGGTTGCCGAACGTCAGCAGACCGGAACCCGCTTTCACGAGCAGGCTGTCCGCGTGACCGTGATAGCAGCCTTCGAACTTGACGATGCGGCTGCGGTTCGTGAAGCCGCGCGCGAGACGCAATGCGCTCATCGTCGCTTCGGTGCCGCTCGAGACCATGCGGACCTGTTCGATCGAAGGCATCAGCTTGCAGATTTCCTCGGCGATCTCGACTTCGGATTCGGTCGGTGCGCCAAACGAGAAGCCCTTTGCCAGCACGCGTTGCACGGCTTCGAGCACTTCCGGATGCACGTGGCCCAGGATCATCGGCCCCCAGGAGCCGATGTAGTCGATATAGCGCTGGCCGTCGGCGTCCCAGAAGTACG
>CALFSF010000310.1 GCA_937917025.1 uncultured Paraburkholderia sp. | reverse complement strand
GCGGCCTGCGCCGGATCAGCGATGCGCCGGCCGAGCAGGATTTCCGCCTCGGGCAGATTCGGCGTCAGCAGCGCGGCCATCGGCAGGAGTTCTTCGCGCAGCACGCGCAATCCGGCCCGCGACAACAGAGCGGTGCCGCTGCTCGATGCCAGCACGGGATCCACAACGATGTTGCGCGCCGTCATCTCGCGCAGCGTGCGAGCGGTCGCACGCGCGATCGGCGCGGAGCCAAGCATGCCGATCTTGACGGCGCCGATGCGGGAATCGGCAAACGCCGCGCGGATTTGCGCCTCGACATGCGCGGCCGGGACACGATGCACCGCCTGCACGTGCGTCGCAGTTTGCGTGGTCACGGCCGTGATCGCGACGAAACCGTGCACGCCGAAGGCGGCGAAGGTTTTTAGATCGGCCGCGATGCCGGCACCGCCGCTGGAATCCGCCCCCGCGATGGTCAGCGCACTTGGCGTTTGGGCGTATTTCGGCATCGGGCGTATTATTTTCGCAACAAAAAGATGTGAAACAGCGAAAAAAGTCCGAAAAACAGGGATTCAACCGGTTGCAAAAGACTTGACGCGCTGTCGCATTTTTGCCAAACTGGGCTTGGAGACAACCACTCCTAACGCATCCAGGGCTATGCGTCGGTCAACAGCGAAGGCAAAAAATCTTGCGGGAGCGCTCGGGCTCGTCCTGACGCTCCCGCTTTCTTTTGCCGCAGCGGCCGAACGCCCGCATGCGAATGTCTCCGCATTGGCTGCCTATGCGCAGTCCGCAAGTATACTCGACGCGTGGCGCGACTACGCGCTCGCGGACTTGACCCGCGGTTTCGACTGGGCCGACAACGCCGGTGCGGTACCGCAGGCGCCGAGCCTGTTCGATCGCGGCATCGGGCGGCTCGCGCCATCCGCGCCGCGCTTGTTCGACAACGGCGTGAATGCCTCGCCGCTGTCGGTCATCTTCCTCAAGACCAAGGCGGCTGAAACGCCCTTCATGCCGGCCGAGCAGCCGAGCCTGCTGCGCGATTACACGCCAGGCCTGCAGCGCTATCTGCTGGCGCCCTCCTACGCGCAGCGCTGGGGCGATGTTTCGTCGGTCAGCGTGTCGGCGATTTTCGCTTACCAGCGATTTGCCGGCCTCGGCCTCGGCATCGACAACGTGCCGCTGCAGGAAGGCGCCGCCCCGGCCCTGGCGCCGGCGACGGTGGACAAGTACGCGGGCTCTTATGGCACTGGCCTGCGCCTGGATTTCGAGAGCCGTCTGAGCGAGCGCGTGACGTGGCAGGTCGGGGTGCAGTCGCGCGTGAACATGGACGCGTTCAACAACTACCGCGGCGTGTATTCGGAGCCCGGCAGTTTCGATATCCCCGCAAACGCGAACGCGGGTCTGGGATTCGAACTCACTCCGGATCTGAAGGCCGACATCGGCGCCGAGCGCGTGATGTACAGCAACATTGCGCCGTTCACCAGCAAAGCGTTGCCGAACCGTTTCCTGGTGCTGCTCGGCAGTTCGATATCGCCGGCGTTCGCCTGGCAGAATCTGGACGTGTATTCGGCAGGCTTCAGCTGGCGCGATCCGGCCGATGGCGTGTGGTCGCTGCATTACACGACCCGCCAGCAGCCGCTACCGACCTCGCCGTTGCTGCAGACGGCACTGGATCCGTATCTGGCGTCGCACAACGTCGAATTCGGCTTTGCCCGTGCATTCGGCGCTGCTTCCGGCCTGCGCGTCGCGGCTTCTTATGCGCCGTCGGAATTCGTGCTCGGTCTGCCGACCAGCAACAGCCTGCGCACGCCGAACAGCGGCGGGCAGATCGAGTATCAGTTGCTCTGGACCACGCTGTTCTGATCGCTTCTCCAAGGCCCCCTTGAGTCAAGGGGGCGAACGCCTTGCGCAGCAAGGCGTTGGGGGTTGTGGCCGTACTGCTCCGTGGCCGAAGACGATTGCCGCGGAGCTATTGTCAGAGCATTTCCGAAGCGTAATCCGCCAGGCGCGAGCGTTCGCCCCGGCGCAGCGTCACATGCGCCGAATGCGGCCAGTCCTTGAAGCGGTCGACGGCGTAGGTCAGGCCCGAGGTCGTTTCGGTCAGGTAGGGCGTGTCGATCTGCTCGACGTTGCCCAGGCATACCATCTTGCTGCCCGGTCCGGCGCGCGTGAGCAGGGTCTTCATCTGCTTCGGCGTGAGGTTCTGTGCTTCGTCGATGATCACGTAACGATTGAGAAAGGTGCGGCCGCGCATGAAATTCAGCGAGCGTATCTTGATGCGCGAAGCGAGCAGATCGTTCGTCGCCTGCCGGCCCCAGCCACCGCCTTCCTGCGGCGTGGCCAGCACTTCGAGGTTGTCGGTCAGGGCGCCCATCCACGGCGTCATTTTTTCTTCTTCGGTGCCGGGCAGGAAGCCGATGTCTTCGCCGACGGAAACCGT
>CALFSF010000309.1 GCA_937917025.1 uncultured Paraburkholderia sp. | reverse complement strand
GATCCTCCTCGATACCTTCCCGCCTGCCCAACGTGGCCGCGCCTTCTCCATCTCAGCGGTGGCGATCGTCGTCGCGCCGGTTCTCGGGCCGACGCTCGGCGGCTGGATCACCGACAATTTTTCGTGGCGCTGGGTCTTTCTGCTGAACGTGCCCGTGGGCATCCTGACGTCGATCGCCGTGATGCAGTTTGTCGAAGATCCCCCCTGGGAAAAGAAATCCGCCGGCAAGGCGAGCGTCGACTACATCGGCATCGGGCTGATTGCGCTCGGCCTCGGTTGCCTGCAGGTGATGCTCGATCGTGGCGAGGACGACGACTGGTTCTCGTCGCCGTTCATCGTGACGTTCGCGGTGCTGGCTTTGGCGGGTATTGTGGGCGCGACGTTCTGGCTCCTCTATGCAAGGAAGCCGGTGGTCGATCTGCGTTGTCTGAAAGATCGCAATTTCGCGCTCGGGTGCGCCACGATCGCTGCGTTCGCGACGATCCTTTACGGCAGCGCGGTGCTCGTGCCGCAGCTGGCCCAGCAGCAGCTCGGTTATACGGCGATGATGTCGGGTCTGGTGTTATCGCCAGGCGCATTGTTGATCACGATGGAAATACCGCTGATCAGCAGGTTGATGCCGCATATACAGACCCGGTTCCTGGTCGCATTCGGCTTCTTTCTGCTCGCGGTCGCACTCGCGTATTCCCATACGCTTACACCGGATATCGACTACCTCACGCTCGTCAAGATGCGCAGCGTGCAGTCGCTTGCGATCGGCTTTCTGTTCGTGCCGATCACGACGCTCACCTATCTCACGGTGCCGAGACAGCTGAATAACGACGCCTCCGCGCTCTTCACGATGTTCCGCAACATAGCGGGTTCGATTGGCATCTCGGTATCCACCGCGCTGATCCGCGAGCGTACCCAGGCGCGCATGGCGCATCTCTCCGGTCATATGTCGACGCTTTCGCAGAACTACAACGACACCTTGCAGCGCACGGCGCACACGATCGCCGGCATGACGGGCGAGCCGCTCGCGCAGGCGCTGCAAACCGCGACCGGCCGTCTGTACACCACCTTCATTTCGCAGGCGACGATCCTCGCATACGTCGACGTATTCGCGATACTCGCCGTGTTCTGCGTGCTGGTCATTCCGGTAACGCTGTTTTTCTCGCCGGCCAAAGCGGCGGGGGGCGCGGGAGGACACTGAGATGAATCGACGCATCGCCTTTGGGCTTGCCTTCGCTGCGTTACTGTCCGCGTGCACGGTCGGGCCCGACTTCAAAACGCCCGACGCCCGCATCCCGGCGTCGTGGCACGACTCGCAGGCGGCATCGGCGCCAGAGATGAAGAGTGGCGCCAGGGGAACGCCGCCCGCGCAGGGGACGTCGCGGATCACGACCGATTCCGATCCAGATCCCCGCTGGTGGCGCGCGTTCGGCGATGCGACGCTCGACCAGCTGGTCGAGCGCGCGGTCGGCAGCAATCTCGATCTGCAGCAGGCGGTTCTGCGCATTGCCGAAGCGCGCGCACAGGTTCAGGGTGCCGCCGCCCAGGGGCTGCCGGACGTGCGGGCCACCGCGAGCTATCAGCGCGAACAGCTGGGCATCAAGGGTTTTCTCGAGTCGCAGGGCGTGTATGACAAGGTCGATCAGCTCGGTGCGCCAGGCTCGCCTGTCAACCAGTTCGCGCCGGGTTCGGGAGCGGCCGTTCAGAACGGCGCCAGCAACCTGCTCAACCAGCTGACGTCCCCGATCAATCTATGGCAGGCCGGCTTCGATGCATCGTGGGAGCTGGACCTGTTCGGCCGCGTGCGACGGTCCGTTGAAGCAGCCGGCGCCCAGGAGCAGGCCGCCATCGAAAGCCATAACGACGCACTGGTTTCGCTGGTCGCCGAAGTGGCGCAGACCTACACGCAGTTGCGCGGTGCGCAGGCCCAGCGCGACATCGCCGTTGGCCTGATCGACCAGCAGCGCGAGGTGTTGACGCTCACGCAGAGCCAGGCCCACGCAGGCCTCGCGAGCGATGCGGATGTGAGAAACGCATCCGCACAGCTCGCGCAGACACAGGCGCAGTTGCCGCAATTCGAACAGCAGATCGCTCAGGCCTCCAACGCGCTGTCGTATCTGCTCGGCGAAGCACCCGGCTCGCTCGACAGCCTGCTCGCGGCGGCCGCGCCCGTGCCGCCCGTGCCACCGACCGTGCCGGTGGGTCTGCCATCGACGCTTGCGCGGCGGCGCCCCGATATTCGCCGTGCGGAAGCCAATCTGCATGCGGCGACCGCGAATGTCGGCGTGGCGGTCGCGCAGTTCTATCCGGACATTTCCCTGACGGGCCAGGTCGGCACACGCGCAACGCATGCCGGCGATCTGACGCGCTGGTCGCACCTGTTCTACTCGTTCGGGCCGTCGGTGTCATTGCCTGTTTTCCAGGGCGGCGCACTGGTGTCGAACCTGAGGCTTTCGCAGGCCCAGCAGCAGGAAGCCGCGCTCGAATACCGCAAGGCGGTGTTGACTGCGCTGAGCGACGTCGACAACGCGTTGACGGCCTGTCGTACCGATCAGTCGCGACGCGATGCGCTCGCGCGCAGCGTCGCCGATCAGCAGGTGGCGTTCGATCTCGCCCGCGACAGCTATCGCCAGGGGCTCGTGTCGTTTATCAACGTGCTGGACACCGAACGCCAGCTTTCGCAGGCACGCCAGCAGTATGCGCAAGGCACGACCCAGGTCACCACCGATGTGGTCGCGCTGTACAAGGCGCTCGGCGGCGGCTGGGAAACGCTGCCCGACGCGGCCGATACTGCACCGCGCGCCTCCGTGCCCGCGACCTCTCTCCAAAACGGGCAGGCGCGATAGTCGATCGTATCGACAGTCGCCAATTCGAAGACCAGTTTCCCGAGCCGAGTCACATCGTCACTGAACGCAATTGCGCAACTGACTCCGAAATCGAGACGCTGGCCAGCCCGCGGAGCAGCAAGCCTTAACGTGCGCCAATTCCTCTTCCCAACCAGCGCACGCGGCAGCACATGCCGTAGAGCAACTCCGGTGCGTCAGAAACGCTGCCAGTCGGGGCTCGCAGCGGTCGCCGTCGATTGCAGCGAAGGGACGCGTTCCTGAATTGAGACGGTCGCTTTCCGGGACGGCGCGGAGACTTGCCTGCTACGGATGTCCGAAGCGATTTTCACCGCAGGCGATCCCGAAGCCGACGACTCGCCTACCTTGAAGATCGACACGGCCGCACGCAGCGCTTCGGCCTGATCGGCCATCGCCTGCGAAGCAGCCGTAGCCTGTTCAACGAGCGCGGCGTTTTGCTGCGTGACTTCATCCATCTGGGTTACCGCCACATTGACCTGCTCGATGCCGGTACTCTGCTCTGCGGACGCAGATGCAATCTCACCCATGATGTCCGTCATCCGCTGAACCGCGCGCACGACCTCCCCCATCGTCTGTCCGGCGTCCTGCACGAGTTCCGAGCCCGCTTTGACGTGCGACACCGATGTCCCGATCAGATCCTTGATCTCCTTCGCGGCAGCGGCGCTGCGTTGCGCGAGTGTCCGCACTTCGCCTGCCACGACTGCGAAGCCCCGGCCCTCTTCGCCCGCACGTGCAGCTTCGACCGCGGCATTGAGCGCAAGGATGTTGGTCTGGAACGCGATTCCTTCGATTACCGAAATGATCTCGGCCACCTTCGATGAACTCGACGAGATGTCCTCCATCGTGCTGACCACGCGATGCACGACGTCGCCACCCGCGGAAGCAGTCTGCGACGCAGTGGCCGCGAGTGTGCTGCCCTGACGCGCATTGTCGGTGTTCGCCTTAACGGTCGACGTCAGCTCTTCCATGCTCGCCGCGGTCTCTTCGAGCGATGCTGCCTGTTCTTCGGTGCGCTGCGACAGATCGACGTTACCTTGAGCAATCTCGCCAGCAGCCACCGATATCGACTCGGCCGACGTCTTGATGCCCGCGACGATGGTCGTCAGACGCACGCGCATCGCTTCGAGCGACGCCATCAGGCTGCGGTCGTCGCCACGCGCCAACGCGATGGGGACAAGCAGGTTGCCCGCCGCGATCTGGCCGGCGATCTCCTGCGCGTCGCCGGGCTCTCCGCCCAGCTGGCGAAGGACGCCTCGGGTGAGAACCACTGCCGTAGCGACAGCAACGAGAATGGCCAGTCCCGCCAGGGAGCCGACAAACATGCGGATGTTGAAGTACGTGGCCACCGCATCTTTCTGTGCTTCAGCGTTCTCTTCGTCTTCCCGGTCCGCCAGTGCGACAGCTTTCGCGAGCCACGCGCGCTGAGGCGGGCGAGCCTCATTCATGATGGTCTTGCTCGCGGTCGCAATGTCGTTGCCAACAGCCTGTTCGATGGCCTTGTTCATCGGAGGAACCGCGAGGGCCTCTCCCTGATCGACCTCGGCCAGTAGTTTGCGCTCCTCCCCGGTCGTTCCCTCTTCCTGCGAAAAAATCTCGCGCAACTGCTTTGCTGCACTGGCGTAGATCTGATCCTGCTTCCTGATGCGGTCGACTTCCGAAAGCAGGTCCTGATGGTTATCAAGGAACGCCAGATTTCGAACCGCGATCGCGCGGTCCTGAATCGAGGACTTCATGACATTGGCAAGTCGCGACTCGGTGTTATTCACCCGCGCGATATCGTCGAGCTTGCCGTTTAACTGTGACAGGCCATAGAACGCCACGCCGGCAGTACCGATCAGTAGCGTTGTCAGCAACGAAAAGCCCGCAATGAGACGCGTCGACAGCTTCATGTTTTTCATACCCTTCCCCGAAAAATACGCGTTACACAGACAAAAGAATTACGCCTGTTGTTACGGCATTTCCCTGACAATCTGAAGGGTTTCAGAAAGGCTATTTTAATAACCGTCGACAATAAAAGCTGACCCTGACCGGCAATTGAGCGTCTACTCCCGGAACTGCCGTCGAACTTACACAGCAACGCGACTTGCCCGCGCGCCGCGCTTTCCATGAATCGCTACCGCTCGCGCACCGTCAGCTCTGGCACGTCGGCGACCTCGATGAAACATGCGTCACGTGAGGCGTGTTTCGCAGTCGTTCGGGGAGCCGTCTCACTTCGCCGCGCCGACGAGTGCGAACGCATCGTACTTCGGATCTATCGGCGTATGCGGCATATGCGTAAGCGCTTCCTCGACGAGTGGCTCGCATGCGCCGTAGTCCGAACCGATGCTGTCGCTGTGTGCCTGCGGAAAGTTCACTTCGAGCACCTTGCCACCCCAGCGGTCTACCGTGGCCGTCATCGTGCATTTGCCGGCGCCGCCCACCTTCACGTTAAGAAGGATCAGCGTCATGTCGAGCGCCGCATCCGCGTTGGAGAAATTCCATTGCGCAGTCATCCGGTCGGCAGGGCCACCGGTGTCGACCACTTTCATGGTTTTGTCTGGAATACCGACCGACTGCACCAGATCGAGAATGTTGGAGCCGACAAGTTTGCCTCCCTGTGTGTCTCGCGCCTCGTGTGTCCTGTAAGCGGCGCAGCCTGTGAGGAGTGTGAAAAGAAAGGCAAGGAGAACTGTCAGGATTCGCACGGAAATTCCTCTATCTGGGCGCATGGAAAACCAGGCGCGGTGGGCAGCAGGGATTGCTGACAGGCGTACGGCGAGAATGGCTACAGCCAATCTCGCCGACTGATGGGGGTCCGGAGTCTCGCAAGGAACGCCTGCGTCGTCGCGCGGGAATCCGCGCCTTTGCTCCGGAGCATGGAACGTCGACCGTTCATGCTTTAACAGATTCCGCGACGGGGGAGAAAGTTCACCGGGGATGCGGATTGCGCAGTTCGTTGACCCAACGCTGCACCTTGCCATCGGATAGCGCCATGACCTTGCCGTGCGCTGTCCCCGTTTTTCATGCACAAACGACGCGCCACATCAATGATGTGACATCACGCTTTTGCCCCAGTTAAGTCCGGAAACCCGGCGAGGACGGTGCCGTGTCCGGGCCGGGGGCGTGGCGCAGCCCAAGCACGTCGAGATAGATTTCAAGCGAGCGCTGCGTCGCCTCCGCGACCAGCCGCGTGATGTCGGCATGGTCGCCGCTCACGCAGGCCTTGTCGAGGGCGTCGTAGTAAGCAAGCCGATCCTCTTTGCGGATAATCGCGGGCGGATAGCCCGCCTTCATCAACTCGAAGTTGAGCAGAAGCCGTCCCGTTCGTCCGTTACCATCGACGAACGGATGGATCTTCACGAATCGTGTGTGCAGTTCCGCTGCACGCTCGACCGGATGCATCGGAGCGGTGCGGTCGTACCAGTCGATCAGTCCGGCCATTTCGGCCGGCAGATGCAGAAAGTCCGGCGGGGTCGTGCTTGCGCCCGCAATCACGACGTTCTCGTGGCGATACCGGCCCGCTTCGTCAGCATTGATGTTCTTCAGCACGAGCGCGTGGATATCGCGGATCTGCCATTCCGACAGCGCCTCCGCCTTCGAGACGACGTCCTCGACATAGAGAATCGCGTCACGATGGTTCGTCGCCTCGAAGTGCTCGCGAAGAGACTTTCCGCCGACTGTAATGCCTTCGAGCACCACCTTCGTTTCCCGCAGCGTCAGCGTGTTGCCTTCAATCGCATTCGAGTGATACGTCCACTCCAGCATGAGCTTCTCGCGCAGCGAAGCAACCGTGTTCGGAGGCAGCGGGCGTGCAGCGTCGAGCGTCGCCTTGTCGGCGTCGACAATGCTCAGCAGCGCGGCAGTTTGATTCGGCATTTGCTTCTCGAAGTGGCACTCGTTGCCGGCCAGTATATATCCCCAGCGGGGACGATAATCAAGCGTCAGGAGGTACCTCGCCGAGAGCTGTCCGTGCTTGCTTTACGCCAGGCCTCGCGCAGATCTACCACTGAGTTCGCGCGCCGGGTTCCTCAGCGAGCCTTCCGTGCGTTCCAGCAGATCGCGCGCGCGTTCGTGATGCCAGCCGGTCAGCGGGGAGCATCGTGCATTCTCAGGGGCTGCGCGTGAGCGCACCCCGCGATTCCGTACAGCACGCATCCTCAGCCCGGTACGCGCGCGGCGGACATGGCCCGGCGCAGGAGCCGGCGGCACGCGGGGATGTAAAGGAGCATCGTCATGAGCGTGACGAGCGCAAAGCCCATGCAGATCGGCCGCGTGAAGAAAGGCAGCATGCTGCCTTCAGTCAGTACGAGGCCACGGCGCAAACTCTTGTCGAGCACGGATCCCAGTACCAGTCCGAGCACGAACGGCGCCATGTGATAGCCACGCTTTCGCAGGAAAAAGGCGCCGATACCGATGACAACCATGCAATAGACGTCGAAGAGGCGCGAGGCACCTGCAAATGCGCCGACCGTACACAGAAGAAAAACAATCGGCATCAGAACGGTGCGCTTGATGCGCAACACGAGCAACAGCGGACGCACCATGAACAGGCCGAATATCAGGATGCTGACCATGGCGAGCGAGGTCATGGCGACGACGTCGTAGACAAACTGAGGATGCTGGATCATCAACATGGGTCCAGGCTGAATTCCATGGATGATCATGGCGGCCAGCAGCACCGCCGACGGCGCCGATCCGGGGATGCCGAGCGCGAGGCACGGAATGAGGTGGCCGGGAATCGATGCCATGTCACCCGTCTCGGCAGCCATCAGGCCATCGATCGAGCCATGGCCGAACTTCTCCTTCTCCCGACTGAAAACCCGTGCCGCCGCGTAAGACATCCAGGCCCCCGTGTCCTCGCCGACGCCAGGCATCAGGCCCGTCGCCACACCGATCACCCCTGAGCGCAACACGGTGGGCCAGTACCGGACCACCTCGCGAAAGCGTGGCAGGGAGGAGTCACGCACGCTGACGATCTTGCGCTCGACAGGGTCGGCGAGCGTGGTCAGAATCTCCGAGAACCCGAACGCGCCGACGAGCGCCGGAATGAGCGCGATTCCGCCCGACAGTTCGTTCCAGCCGAAGGTGAAACGGTCGTAGGCGTAGAGCCCGTCCTGGCCGATCTGCGCCACGAAGAGCCCGAGAATACCCATGAGCCAGCCCTTTAGCGGGTCGTCGCCGACAATCGAGCCCGACAGCGTCACGCCCAGCAACGCAAGCCAGAAGAATTCCTGCGCGCCGAAGGACAACGCAACATTGGCCAGCAGCGGAGTGAACGCGGCCAGACACAACACGCCGAATAACACGCTGGTAAAAGCGCCGGAGGTTGCGATCCCGATCGCCCGACCCGCCTGTCCGCGCAGCGCCAGAGCGTGTCCGTCGGCGCATGACGCGGCATTGGCCGCCGTCCCCGGAATATTCAGCAGAATCGCCGTGCGCGAGCCGCCATACAGCGTGCCCACATAGGAACAGATGAGGATGAGAATCGCATTGTTCGCGGGAAGCTTGATCGTCAGCGTCGTAAGCAGTGCGATGCATAAGGTGGCGGACAGACCAGGGAGGCAGCCAACCATGATGCCGATGAATGTCCCGCCAAGACCATAGGCTATCGATACTGGATTCAGGAAGCCAAGGTATGCCTGGCCAAAGTCCGCAAGTCCGGAAAGCATTGTCTTCTCCTCATCGCTCCGACTACGCTTGCGCGCCGCGCGCTATGGCAGGCGGACAAGAAAAATGGTCTGGAAAACGAGGGTAATCGCGCCCCCGGCGCCCAATCCGATAGATACGGCGGTCGCAATCTCGCGCAGTCCCAGCCGCTTTTGCTCCGCCTTTCTTTGCGCCTGCTGCAATGTGAGGACCGAAGCGGACACGAAAATCGCGCCTGCGAGCCAGAACGGCAGCCCGTGTCCCAGCAGCACGACGGCGAAGATGAGACAGAGGGCGAGTACCAGAATGAGCTGCCGGTGCCCACCACCGCGAGCCGGCCCGCCGGACGCAGGCGCGTGGCTCGCCAGCGCGCCCTCGCCGATGCTGCGAAGTGCCAGCAGCGCGCCGAGGCACACCATCGCGACACCCAGCAGCCCGGGCAGGAGACCTGGCGCCGTGTACGGATTGATCCCCTGGCTTTCCAGCCGGTCCATCAACAGGGACGCGACGAGGATGACGCCGCCCAATATCACCCAGACAACCGCATCCTGAAGATTGTGGCGCGCCTTTAACGCACGATCGTGCGTCCCGTCTTCCGAGGAGTCATTCATGGACGTTGATCCGCTATGCGTGATGCGTGGCAATGGCTGCTCGCGGCGGAGCCGGCGCCGCGAGCCCGCTGAATCGCGATCGCTCAGGGAGCCGGAATGCCGACCGTGTCAGGCGACACCTTCGCCTTGCCGGTTCTGAACAGCATCCACGCATTGGCCTGAACCGCCGGGAATGCCGCCTTCTGCGCCGCGTCGCCGGAAACGGGCGCGAACAGCGCGCCACGGTTCTCGGCGAACTTGCGCAGCGCGGCGCTGTTCGCAATCGTGGTGCTCCAGATTTTCTCGACGGTTGCGATCACATCGTCGGGAACGCCGTTGGGAATGAAAATGCCCGTGTAGTTGGCCGGCGCGCTAAACCCCGGGAGGGTCTGCGACAGCGCGGGAATGGTTCCGTAGCCCGCAAGCACGAGCGGTTGATTGCTGATCGTGGCGAGCGGCCGCAGAAGCTTGCCGCGGATCATGTCGGCCTCCTCCGCGGCAAGCTGGCTCGTGACATCGGTCTCGCCCGACACAGTCGCGACCACGGCCGGGTTGCCGCCGTCATAGGCGACGTGCCGGTAGCTCACTTTCGCCGCGTTGGCGAGCAGGTCGATGGCCATGTGCCCCGAGGAGGTCACGCCCGCCGTAGCCACCGAGATCTTGTCCGGATGGGCGGCCATCGCCGCGATGAGATCGTGCGCGGTTTTATAGGGCGTCCGGGGGTTGACGCTCAGGACGGGGATGTTCGCCACGCTGAGAAACAGATGCCAGTCCTTGATCCGGGTCTTCAGCATCCCCTGGGTTTCGTAGCTGCCCAGATCCTGGGCGGCTCCAGCGGTCCACGTGTAGCCGTCCCGCGGCGCGTCCAGCGCGCTCTTCGTGCCGATCGATCCGGACGCTCCCGGCTGGTTGACGATGACGATCGTCTGGCCCAGCGCCTTTTCCATCTCCGCGGCCGCGATCCGGGTGACCTGATCGGTCGCGCCGCCTGCCGCCCATGGAACGATGAGGTTGATCGGATGGGTCGGCTTCCAGTCCGCCGCGAATGCGGGCGCGCCGGAAACCGCCAGCGCGCCGAGCCCAAGTAGCACCAGCTTTGCGAACGGCTTCAGGGTGTGTGCAACGGTACGGCCGGGCAGGTACTTTTTCATGTTCGTGTCTCCTCCGTTATTGGGTTACATCACAGGTCACAGGTCGATGCGGCGCCCCTCATCCGCGGACCAGTAGGCCGCGTAATGCACTTTCATGGCCTCGTATGCGAGATCCAGACCGGCGAGAGGTGTGCGCCCGAATGCGACGCACTCCATGAAATCCTGAATCTCCTGGCGATAACCGCGCGTCCATTCCTCCTCGAGGCAGACGAATTGCCATCCGGTCTTTCGGTCGACTTTCTCGGTGATGTACACGTCCTTGAGCTTTTCCTCGTCGGTCATGTAGGTCGTCAGATGGTTGTTGGGCGTGATGTTCGCAAATAGCGCGCCGCCACTCGTGTAGGCCTCCACCACGTTGCGCACACCGCCGAGGATCATGTCGCCGGAGAACACCGTTGCCTTCGTGCCGTCGCTGAAGGTCAGGCTCAACATGCCCCAGTCTTCGACATCGAACGGATTCGCCTTGATGAAGGGACGCTCCTCGGGCTTGAGTCGCGCGGTCACGTTGCCGACATCGGCCACCACGCTCGCGACCGAGATCTGTTCACCCCGTGCATTCGCTTCGATCTGCTTCAGATGAAGCACGGCCGACAGCGGATGGCATCCCTGACGGATCAGCGCACCGCCTCCGGTTTGCGCCCACTGCGCGGCATGCGCGGCATGCGAGCCGCTGTGGCTCTCCTCGGCCTTCATGAAGAGAATCTTGTCGCGCGTGGCACGCAGCATCTCGGCGGCTTTGGTCACGGCGGGCGCGTAGACCCAGTCTTCCGCGTACATGAAGAGGCGGCCGCTTTGCCGCACCGCTGCCGCGGTCGTCTCCATCTCTTCCATCACGCGTTCATACATCAGCGCCTTCGACACCGCCTTGCCGACCGGCGTCGAGTCCCCGGGACGGCCAAAATAGCCGGTGAAAGGCTTTTCGCAGATGACGTGCTTGCCCGCCTGCACGGCCTCGACGACCATCCCGGCGTGCAAGGCCGGCGGCGTGCAGATATCGATCACGTCGATGCGGGGGTCGGCCAGCAATGTCCTGTAGTCGCGCGTGGTTTCCGGGATCGCATACCTGCGTGCGAACTCGACGACCTGGTCGCCGCGCGCCGCCACGCTTACCACTTCGACATTCACGCCGTAGACGCGCCGGTAGGCATGCATGTGCAACTCCGAAATGAAGCCGCAGCCGATCAGAGCTACTTTCACTTTCGACATGCTTCAGGAATCCTGTTGTTGTGGGCCGCCGTGACGGGCCGCCTGGTGGGAAGAAAGGTCCTTGACGGATTGCCCGCCGCGTAGCGAGACGGGCAGCACGAGCCGCGGCTCGGAATACGCTGGATCAGCCACTTTCGACAGCAGCAGGGACGCCGCCCGACGGCCCATTTCCGCCTCCGGGCGCTCGATGCAACAGAGCGCCGGTGAGACGAGGTCACACCACTCGGGCGTGCCGACGAGGATCAGCGAGAGGTCGTCCGGCCAGCGGATGCCGCGCGCCTGAAGCTCCATCAGCACGCCCTTGCCGAGATCGAGGTGATTGGCCAGCACGAGCGCCGTGATGTCGTCGAACGGCAGCCGGGCCGCGAGGCGCCGGCCGTCACTTTGGGTCAGGTCGCCGAGCAGGATCCAGTCCGGCTTCGGCTCGATGCCGGCTTCCCGCAACGCGTCGACATAGCCGTCGGCGCGGTGGCGGATGTTCGGTATGGGTGAATCCCAGCCGACGAAGGCGATCCGGCGATGGCCGGCTTTGATCAGGGTGCGTGCGGCGAGATAGCCGGTCATGCGGTTGTCATGCCCGACGAAGTCGCGCTCGGGCAACTCGGTCCCCACCGGGCGCTCCAGCACGACCGTGGGCATCCGGTGCCTGCGCAACAGCTCGCCGCTTTCGGTTCCCGACAGCACCGGGCAGAGGATGCAGCCGTCGATGCGCTGGGCGACAAGCCGCTCGAGTATCGCCCGTTCCTGTTCGAGACTCTCATCGCTGTTGCAGATGAGGACGACGTAGCCGGCCTGGCGGGCGACCGATTCGACGTCGACGCAGATGCGCGTAAAGAACTCGTTTCCAAACTGCGGGACCAGCACGGCGATCATGCCGCGCTCCTTGCCTTTCAGCCCGCTTGCCACGGCGTTCCTGACGTAGCCGATTTCCCGTACCGCCTCGACGATCCGCTGACGCAGCGCCGGGCTGATCGCCTGATCCTTCTTGTTCAGGACATAGGACACCGAGGCGATCGACGTCTGTGCCAGACGGGCGACGTCCTGCATCGTCGGTGCACTGCTGCGCTTTGACACCACGCCCCTCCAGTATGGAAAGTCATGTCACCGGTCAATCCGGGAAATGGCCGAACTTAATCGTTTAGATTTTCGTTTAAACGTTTAAGTCGAGGTATTTGACATGGTGAAGCGGCTGTTGTCAATGGGGGTGCGCCATGAGACTGGCGGATGTCGCGTCGATCAGCGGCGTTGCCAGCGAGCCGCCGGGCGAGCGGGCCAGCGGCCGGCGCATATCGCCGGCCAGGGGTCGCTACTTCCGGGTGAGGCCATGTTGGCGGGCCGGCTCCCGCATCGTGACGTATTCCTCCGCGGCGCTCGGATGCACGGCCAGCGTTGCGTCGAGATCAGCTTTGCGCGCGCCTGCCTGCACGGCGACGGCGACGAGCTGGATCATCTCAGCCGCGTCGGGCCCCACCATGTGGGCGCCGAGCAGACGACCCGTCGGTCGATGCACGACGAGCTTCATCAGCATTTTTTCGTCCCGGCCGGACAGCGTCGCCTTCATCGGCCGAAAGCGGGAGATGTAGATGTCGATTTCGTCCGGCGCGCCGATCAGTGCAGCTTCCTCGGAAAGT
>CALFSF010000308.1 GCA_937917025.1 uncultured Paraburkholderia sp. | reverse complement strand
CGGCGGCTGGCCGGCCGTGCCGAGATTGACGACGTTCGGCGACCAGTAGCCGCCCGTGCGCCATGCGGTCGCGAAATTGTACAACTCGACTGTCGGCCGTTTCAGGGCCGCCGCGATGTGAACAAGACCTGTGTCAACGCCAACCGTCGCCGCTGCGCCGTCGATGAGGCCAACCACCGCCGGCAGCGAGAGCTTCGGCGGCACGACCGCCGCCGCGCCGAATTCGCGCGCGAGCCGCTCGCTCGTCTCGCGTTCGGCGTCGCTGCCCCACGGCAGCACGAGCGAGACGCCGCGCCGCACGAGCGCCTGCCCGAGTTCGATCCACGCGGCGTCGGGCCATTGCTTGTCGGCGCGCGAGGTCGCATGCACGAACACCACATAGGGCACCGGCAGGTTCAGCCCGAGCGCGGACAGCGCCTGCGCGGCTTGCCGCGTGTCGAGGCCGAAGTCGATGGCGTCGGTGGGTTGCGGCGCGGGTTCGCCGAGCGCGGCCGCCACCAGCTGGCGCGTGCGCTCAACCACGTGCGTGCGCGGCGCGATCGGCACGCGCCGGTCGTAAAAGAAGCGCACCGGCCACTCGTAGCCGGCGCCGTCGGTACGGTTCGCGAGGCCCGTGAGCGGCCCGCGCGCCCAGCTCGCGACCCACGCGGTCTTGATGAGCCCCTGGCAGTCGATCACGAGATCGTATTTCTGCGCGGCCAGCGCGCGGCGGAACGCGCCGATCTCGCGCCAGTTGTCGAGCGAAAACAGGCGCTTGCGCCAGCGGCGCAGCGAAAACGGAATCGCACGGCGCACGCCGTGGACGAGCTGCACCAGCTCGATAAAGCTCTCTTCGACGAGCCAGTCGATCTGCGCCTCGGGATACCGGCGAAGAATATCGGCAATCACCGGCATGTTGTGGACGACGTCGCCCAGCGACGATACCCGCACGATCAGGATCTTGTGTACGCTCAAGTGGCAATTGCCGGCAACCCGGCTCGAAGATGCGTGAATGGGACGGCAATTCTATCGCGACCGGCACTATTTCCGGGATAAGTCGCGTGCGAACGTCCGGATGTCCGCGCGGATCGACCCTGGCAGACCATATAAAAACGCGGCGCAATGGCTCCCGCCACGCGCCGCGTCCGACGGCGGTGTCATCGCGGAAGGGGTGCAACCCAACCGCAATGCCGCCCGTCTGACCGTTAGAACGGCAATTTTGCGTCCGGCTTCGCCGCGAGAATCACGCGGCGGAAGTCTTCCTGAATCCGCTTTAGCGCCGCGTCGTTATCCGCCTCGAAGCGCATCACGACGACGGGCGTCGTGTTCGACGAGCGCGCGAGACCGAAACCGTCCGGATACTCGACGCGCAGGCCGTCGATCTTCACGATGTCATCGGCGCCGGTGAACCGCGCATTTTCCTGCAGACGCGCGATGAGTTCGAAGTTCTCGCCCTCTTCGAGCTTCAGTTGCAGCTCCGGCGTGGAGTGCGAGTTCGGCAGGCTGTTGAGGAGCTTGCTCGGGTCCTGCACGCGCGAGAGGATTTCGAGCAGACGCGCGCCGGTGTACAGGCCGTCGTCGAAACCGTACCAGCGGTCCTTGAAGAACACGTGGCCGCTCATTTCACCCGCGAGCGGCGCGCCGGTTTCACGCAGCTTCGCCTTCACGAGCGAATGGCCCGTCTTCCACATCAGCGGCTCGCCGCCCTTCTCGCGCACCCACTTCGCGAGATTGCGCGTGCACTTCACGTCATAGATGATCTGCGCGCCCTTGTTGCGCGACAGGACTTCCTCGGCGAACAGCATCAGCTGGCGGTCCGGATAGATGATCTCGCCGTCTTTCGTGACGACGCCCAGACGGTCGCCGTCACCATCGAACGCGAAGCCGATTTCCGCGTCCGTTTCCTTCAGCGCGCGGATCACGTCCTGCAGGTTTTCCGGGTGCGCCGGGTCCGGGTGATGGTTCGGGAAATTACCGTCGATCTCCGTGAACAGCTCCACGAGTTCGCAGCCGAGCTTCTTGAAGAGCTTCGGCGCGAGACCGCCCGCCACGCCGTTGCCCGTGTCGACGACGATCTTCAGCGGACGTGCGAGCTTGATGTCGCTGACGATACGGTCGAGGTACGCGTCGGCGATGTCGTATTCGGTGTAGGTGCCGCTACCCTCGGCGAAGTTCTCGTCGACGATGCGCTGATGCAGCGCGAGAATCTGCTCGCCGTAGATCGCCGCGCCGCGCAACACCATCTTGAAGCCGTTGTAGTCGGGCGGATTGTGGCTGCCGGTCACGACGATGCAGGAATCGACGCGACGCTCGCCGCCCGCGAGCTTGAGCGGCACGCTGGCCGCGAAATAGCCGACCGGGGTCGGCACCATGCCGACGTTCACGACGTCGACGCCGGCCGCACGCAGGCCGTCCGAGAGTGCGGCGATGAGATCCGGGCCGGACAGGCGTCCGTCACGCGCGACCACGACGGCGTCGCCGCCCTGCGCACGCACTTCGCTGCCAAACGCGCGGCCGATCGAGCGGGCCGCGTCGGTGTCGAGCGTCTTGCCGATCACGCCGCGAATGTCATAGGCCTTGAAAATCGATTTGGAGATCATGAATGGCTCACTTGCGTGCAATGGAGAAATTTGACTGACGCAATCCGCTCACCACGACGACCTTCATGATGAACCTCGTGATGAGCGGATCGCGCCCTTGCCGGAAGCGGTCCGGTTCCAACTTATAATTGCGGTTTTTCAAACACGCCTTCTGGCGCCTATTCTAATGCTTAGACGCGTCTCCCTCATAAAGTTGCCACGGCGTGCGACGAGGCGGGCATGCGCTCACGGACCGGTTCCTGTTTCCATCGGAGCAGGCACGGTGCGTGCTGAAGGGGCCGCCCGGACCGCGTCACGGTCAACCTCGCGGGCACCGTCGGGCGGCGGATGCTGACGCTCAGGCGCTTCGCCAGCCCGGACGTCACCCGGGCGTTCAC
Organism: uncultured Paraburkholderia sp.; assembly: GCA_937917025.1. Taxonomy (GTDB): domain Bacteria; phylum Pseudomonadota; class Gammaproteobacteria; order Burkholderiales; family Burkholderiaceae; genus Paraburkholderia. The sequence goes on along the minus strand of CALFSF010000308.1, from coordinate 10,124 downwards.
CAATATCGTCTGGCTGGGCCTCGAACGGCTGACGCAGATTGCCGTCGCGATTGCGATCAGCGGCGTGCTGGCGCGTTATTTCGGCCCCGACACGTTCGGCAAATGGCAGTACGCCAATACGCTCCTTCTTGTGCTTTCGCCTATCACGTGGGTGTGCGGCGCGGAAATTCTCGTGCCGACCATCGTCCATCGTCCGCCCGAACAGCTCGGCACCGTGCTCGGCAGCGCGTTCGTGCTGCGCATCGCGGTTTCCGCCGTCGCGTTGCTGCTGACGTGGGCCGGCATTGCCGCCGGACTCACCGATCCGCTCGTCGGGGCGATGCTCGCCGGGCTCGCGGTCACGATGCTGTTTCGCGAGCCGTTCGTCGGCGTGATCAACGCGTGGCTGCAAAGCATGACGTACAGCAAGCCGCAACTGCTCACCAGCATGACGACGGCCATCTTCAAGGCCGCGCTCGTCTGGATGCTGGTGCGCGCGGCCACCTCGCCCGCGCGCTTCGGCTGGCTGTGGGCGCTGGAGTCGGCCGCGATCGGCGCCGTGCTGCTGGTGTATTACATACGCCGGCATGGCGGCCGGCTCGGCTGGCATCTCGACCGCCCGCTCTTTCGTCACTTCGCGACGGCGGGCACGGTGTTCTGGCTCGGCCTCATCTGCATGTACCTGTTTCTGAAGCTCGACCGGCTGATGCTCGAGCGCACGATCTCGTTCGCAGATCTTGGGCGCTATTCCGCCGCGCAGCAATTGAACGAAAACTGGATCACGCTTGCGCTGATGCTCGCGCAGACGCTTGCGCCCGCGTTCGTCTACCGCGTGCAGGACGCCGCGCGCCTGCGCCGCAACATGGTCCGCCTGATGGCGATGACCGCGCTCCTGATGGTGGGCGGCGCGCTCGTGCTCGACCTGCTGGCCGGTTTCATCATCGGCCATGTGTTCGGGCCTTCGTATGAAGGCGCGACTGGCATTTTCCGCTGGGCCGTGTGGCTTTCCGTGCCGGCCGGTATCGAGGCGATCGGCAACCTCGTCGTGCTGAAATATCAGGCGAAATTCGTCTTGCTGTCGAAGTGGCTGCTCGCGCTGGCGGTGGCTTTCGCCGTCAATCTGCTGATGATTCCGCGGCTTGGCGCGTATGGCGCGCTCGTCGGTCTCGCGGCCGGCTATCTGGCCGCCGCCGCCGTCAACTTCTACTACATCGGTTTCAAGCTGCGTTCATGAGTTCATCCGTGCCGTTATCCGCTGATCCGACCGCTCACGCGCCGCGCGTGGGCGCGCTTCGCGACGTCGCGATCCTGATGCCCGCGTACAACGGCCAGGCCGACGTGGAGCGCACCCTCGCCTCATTCGACGAAGACGCGCCCGTCCATGCACTCATCGTCGACGACGGCAGCACGCCGCCGATCGTCGCGCCCACGATCGCGAACATGTCGATCGAAGTGCTGCGCATGCCGGAGAACGGCGGCATCGAACGCGCGTTGCAGACCGGCATCGACGCGCTCGCCGAGCGCGGCTTTCGCTACGCCGCGCGCATCGACGCGGGCGACCTCACGGTGCCGCACCGGCTCGCGAAACAGCGCGCGCATCTCGAAGCGCATCCGGGGGTTGCCGGCCTCGGCATGTGGGCGCAGGTGGTCACGCGCGACGGCACGCCGGTCTTCATGCTGAGGCCGCCCGCCGAGCCGCGCGCGATCCGCCGCATCCGTTTCCTGCGCAGCTGCTTCGTGCATCCTTCGATGATGCTGCGTATCGATGCCGTGCGCGCCGTCGGCAACTATCGCGCGGCCTGGCGTTCGGCGGAGGACCTCGACCTGTTCCTGCGCCTGATGGAACGCTACGAGTGCGCGAATCTCGCCGAACTGGGCCTTTATTACGAACTGAACGAAGGCGGCATCAGCGCGACGAAACGTCACCAGCAGATCGCCTCGACGCTCAGGCTGCAACTGCATTATTTCAATGCGGCGAACGTGTGCGACTGGCTCGGCCTTGCCAAGAACCTGCTGCATTTCGTGATGCCTTATAGCCTGTTGCAGCGGGTCAAGCGCACGCTGTTCGCGCGGCGCGCGCAAGGTTGAACCGCACGGAAAGCAGTTTCCCTTTAACGACATTCCACGCCCTGCCGCGAACCCCGCATGAAGCCTTCCCTGGAGTCAGGTAACACGTTGCGCATCAGCCTTGTCTGCAACACGGCGTGGGCGATCTATACGTATCGTCAGGGGTTGATCCGCATGCTCGTCAGCAAAGGCGTCGACGTGACGGTGATCGCGCCGCGCGACCGCACGTTCGATCTGCTCACGCAGATGGGCTGCCGTTGCATCGACCTGCCGGTGGCCTCGAAAGGCACGAGCCCGCGCGACGACCTGCGCACGCTCTGGGCGCTCTATCGCCACTACCGGACGATTCGCCCGGACGTCGTGTTTCACTATACGATCAAGCCGAACATCTACGGATCGATCGCGGCAAAACTGGCGGGCGTGGCGTCGGTCGCGGTCACGACCGGGCTTGGCTACGTGTTCATCCAGCAAAGCCGCGCGGCGCAGGTCGCGAAAAGACTGTACCGTTTCGCTTTCCGCTTCCCGCGCGAGATCTGGTTTCTCAATCGCGACGACGAGGCCGCGTTCCTCGACCAGAAGCTGCTCGTGCATCCCGGGCGCGCGCGTCTGCTGCACGGCGAAGGCGTCGATCTCGACCAGTTTGCGTTCGCGCCGCTGGCGCAGCGCGCGCATTTCACGTTCGTGCTGATCGGCCGCCTGCTGTGGGACAAGGGCGTCGGTGAATATGTCGAAGCCGCGCGACAGTTGCGCGCGCGTTACCCGCATGCGCGTTTTTTGCTGCTCGGGCCGGTTGGCGTCGATAATCCCAGCGCGATCACGCGCGCGGAAGTCGACGCGTGGCAGCGCGAAGGCATCGTTACCTACGCGGGCGAAGCGCACGACGTGCGGCCGTTCATTGCCGACGCCGACTGCGTTGTTCTGCCGTCGTATCGCGAGGGCGTGCCGCGCACGCTGATGGAAGCGTCGGCGATGGGCCGGCCGGTCGTCGCGACCGACGTGCCGGGTTGCCGCGAAGTCGTCGCCCACGGCGTGAACGGATTGCTGTGCGAGGTAAGGAGCGCGGAGAGCCTCACCGCGAAACTCGCGCAGATGCTCGACATGAGCGGCGACGAACGCCGCGCGATGGGCGAGCGCGGCCGCCAGAAAGTCGTGGCGGAATTCGACGAACGGGTCGTCGTCGAACGATATAAAGAGCTGTTGCACACCTTGACGGGCGTTTCACTTTAACGGAGCAAAGCATGTCTGCAACAAACGCGAAGGGCACGATCCTGGTGACAGGCGGGGCGGGTTTCATCGGCTCACATACGTGCGTCGAATTGTTGAACGGCGGCTATGACGTGGTCGTCATCGACAACCTCGTGAACAGCAATCCCGAATCGCTTAGGCGCGTGGAGCGCATCACCGGCAGGACGTTCGCATTCCACGAAGCGGACGCGCGCGACGAAGCGGCGCTCAAGCGCATTTTCGACGCGCATCCGGTGACGGCGGCGATCCATTTCGCGGCGCTCAAGGCGGTGGGCGAATCGGTGGCGAAGCCGATCGAGTACTACCGCAATAACATCGACAGCCTGCTCGTGCTGCTCGACGTGATGCGTCAGCGCGACGTGAAGCAGTTCGTGTTCAGCTCGTCGGCGACCGTGTATGGCGTGCCGGAAAGCTCGCCGATCGATGAATCGTTTCCGCTTTCCGCGACGAATCCTTATGGGCAATCGAAGCTGATCGCGGAACAGGTGCTGCGCGATCTCGAACTCTCCGATCCTTCGTGGCGTATCGCGACGCTGCGCTATTTCAATCCGGTCGGCGCGCACGAGAGCGGCCTGATCGGCGAAGACCCGGCCGGCGTTCCGAACAACCTGATGCCGTACGTCGCGCAGGTCGCGGTCGGCAAGCTCGAAAAGCTGCGCGTGTTCGGCGGCGATTACGACACGCCCGATGGCACCGGCGTGCGCGATTACATTCATGTGGTCGATCTCGCGCGTGGGCACCTTGCGGCACTCGATGCGCTGGTGAAGCACGACGCGAGCTTCGTCGTGAACCTCGGTACGGGCCAGGGGTATAGCGTGCTGGATGTGGTGCGCTCGTTTGAAAAGGCGTCGGGCAAGCCGGTGCCTTATGAAATCGTCGCGCGCCGGCCCGGCGATGTCGCGCAGTGCTTCGCCAATCCGGCCGCGGCGGAAAAGCTGCTCGGATGGCGCGCGCAGTTCGGCATCGAGCGGATGTGTGCCGACCACTGGCGCTGGCAGTCGATGAATCCGAAGGGGTTCGACGTGGCGTAGCTTCGCGCGGGCCGGGGTCCCTGATCCGGCACGGTTGCGTGCCCGGCCCTCACGACGAGCTCGAAGCCAGGTATCAGGCAATGGTGGACCGCAACGCATGATTGTTGTTCGCATCTTGCCTGTCGCAAGAGCCGAACTGGAAGCGATCGGCGATTGCATAGCCCGAGATAATCCGCGCCGCGCCGTGAGCTTCGTCCGTGAACTGCGCGACAAATGCCTGAGCCTCGCGGACATGCCCCTGGCTTTCCCACTTGTGCCGCGCTACGAAGATCACGGCGTGCGGCACCGGGTTCATGGCCGCCATCAAATTTTCTACCGCGTCGTCGGCGAACCCGAGCGCATCGACGTTATTCACGCCCTGCACGGTGCGCGCGATCATGCATCGATCCTTTTTCCGTAATACGGAATGACCGCATTCAGTCTCGATGACGGTTCCTGAACCCCCGACGCGTAAGCCCTGAACTAGCCATCGCCGCGCCTCCGCCCCACCCGCGCCACCCTCCTGAAAGTGCGTAAAAACCCTGGCTGCTCCTGCTGGTGTATCGATTTACTATATCGATACACCAAAACCTGTCCGAAGAATACGGACTTCAGGAGACATCCCATGGCTTCGATTTCCCGGCGAAAATTCCTGCAACTCACGTCCGCCGCGTCGGTCGCCGCGGCGGCAGGTTCCCTGCCCACGATCGCGCGTGCTTCGGCGCCGGTTTCGCTGCGCTTTTCATCGTCGATGGTGGCGGACCAGAATGCCTCGCACTATGTCTGGTATCAGAATTTCGCGGCGAATCTGAAAGCGAACCTGGGCGATGCGATCCATGTCGACTACTTTCCCAATAACCAGCTCGGCAAGGAAAGCGACGTCGTGCAGCAGGTCAAGATCGGATCGATCGACATGATGGTGACGGGCGTCTCGATATGGGCCACGCTCGCCCCGGAAATCGGCATGCTGGATATGGGCTATCTGTTCGACAGCTTCGCGCATGCGGAGAAGGTCCTCGACGGCCACGTGGGCGCCGCGCTGAACAAGTGCCTGCAGGACCGGTCGGGTTGCCAGATTCTCACGTGGACATCGCAGTTCGGCGCGCGCAACGTCTTCACCAAAAAGCCCGTGCAGTCGCTGGCGCAGTTCAAGGGCACCAAGATCCGGGTATTGCCGACACCCGCGTTCATCGAGACGTTCAAGGCAATGGGTGCGGTTCCCACGCCGATTCCGTTTGGCGAGCTCTACATGGCCGCGCAAACGGGCGTCGTCGACGGGCTGGAACACGACTCGGCCACGGTGCTGTCGGGCAAGTTCTACGAGGTCGTGAAGTCATGCTGGAAAACCCAGCACAACTTCAGTCCGCTCGTGGTGGTGATCGGCAAACGATCCATGGACAAGATTCCTGCCGAGTTGCGCCCCGGATTTCTGAAGGCCATCCAGGACGCCAGTCTGAAGCAGCGTCCCATCGCCGACGAAAAAGTCACGCAGGCAGAGCAGGCCCTCAAGGCGCGCGGCATGACGTTCTACCCGATGGCGACTGCCGAGCGCGACGCCGTGCGCCATCAACTGCAAAGCACGCTGTATCAGAGCTTCGCAAAACAATATCCGGTGACGGCGCCGCTCTTTTCAGAAATCGCCGCGGCAAAGGGCTGACCGATGAGCGCGCTCCCCACCACTCAGACGCCAGGCGAGAACGCCCACGCCGCGGCCACGGCGCTGGCCTTCGATCGTGGCACACCCTGGGGACCGGGTCTCGAACGCCTGGTGCGATGGACCGAATATCTCTCGGCAGCCGTGCTTGCCGCCGACGTGGCCGTGGTATTCGTGTCGGTGATCTACCGCTATTTCCTTCACGACCCGGTGGACTGGGCGGAAGAAATCGCATCGGCCCTGATGATCGTTCTGGTGTTCTTTGGCGCCGCGACGGTGCTGGCGCGCAGCCAGCATGTCGGCATCGAACTGTTCCGCGGTCTTTTGCCGAGGCGCTGGCAACCCGCGATGATTCATGCCGGGCACTGGATCATCGCGGGTGTGTCGACGAGCCTCCTTTTTTCGTCGTGCCTGCTGCTCGTCGATTCGTACGGGCAGACGACAGCGAGTGGCTTGCCGGGCTGGATCAACGTCTATCCGATCGTGGTCGGAAGCCTCTTCATGACGCTCTTCGCCGTGGCGAATGCAATAAACGGCGCGTGGCGCATCGTGCTGGGCAGCCTGGCGGGATGCGCGGTCATCGCCCTCGCGCTGATCGGATGGAACGTGTTCGTGCCGGCGCATCCGACCGAACCCGGCCTGCTGCTCGCCGCGGGATTTTTCGGCGGTCTCCTGCTTGGGATACCGATCTGTTTCGTGCTGACCTTTTCCGCGCTGCTATTTTTTCTCGCCGAGCCGAGCCTGCCCATGCTCGTGTACTCGCAGCAGGTCATGGCGGGCGCCAATCACTTTGTTCTGCTCGCGATACCGTTCTTCGTACTGGCCGGCCTGCTGATGGAATCCAACGGCATGTCGTCGCGGCTGATCGAGCTGCTGCTGCGCGTATTCGGACGCGTGCGCGGCGGCCTCGGCCTGATCGCCATTACGGCGACCGCGTTCTTTTCGGGCGTGTCCGGCTCCAAGCTCGCCGACATCGCGGCGGTAGGCGGAGTCGTCATGCCTGCCGTGCGCCAGAGCGGCGAGGATCCCGACGAGATCGCCGCGCTCCTTGCCAGCAGCGCGGTCATGGCGGAAACCATACCGCCCTGCGTGAACATGATCATCATGGGGTTCGTCGCCAACATTTCGATCGCCGGCCTGTTTCTCGCCGGGATCGTGCCGGCCGTGGTGCTGGCCGCGTCGCTCTGCGTCATGGCCGTGATCTTTGGCCGGCGCATCGATCCCGACAAGGCCTTCAGCGTGCGACGGCCGCTCGTGCCGCTGCTCGGCGGCGCGCTCGTGGCGCTCATCATGATCGGCATGATCGGCAAGGGCGTCACGTCAGGAGTGGCGACTTCGACCGAGGTATCGGCCTTCGCCGTGGTCTATGCGCTCGTCGCCGGATGGATCGCGTTCCGCGAGCTGACGCCCCGTGGGGTGGCACGGCTCTTCGTGCGCGCCGCGTCGATGGCCGGCAGCATCCTGTTCATCGTTGCCGCGGCGTCGAGCGTCTCGTTCGCGCTCACCCTCGAACAGATTCCGGCGCTCGTATCCAGCGTGATGGTCTCTTTCGGCGGCCACTACGGTGCGTCGGGGTTCATGCTGCTGTCCGTGGTGATCATGATCGCGTTCGGTGCAATACTCGAAGGCGCGCCTGCGTTGATCATCTTCGGCCCGCTGCTGACGCCGATTGCCCAGCAGCTCGGAATCAACCCGCTACACTTTGGAACGGTCGCGGTGGTGGCGATGGGACTCGGCCTCTTTGCGCCGCCCGTGGGGCTGGGCCTCTTCGCGACGTGCGCGATCACGGGCACCCGCGTCGAGCGCGTCGCGCGGCCCATGCTCAAATACCTCGCGGTACTTGCTGTCGTCCTCGTCCTGCTGGTGCTTGTGCCCGGCTTCTCTCTCTGGCTACCATCCCGCTTTGGGATGTAAGCCACCTTACTGAGGATCTTGTGAGCACGATACAAGACGTCGCCCGACATGCCGCCGTCTCGGCGAGCACCGTGTCGAATGTACTCAACGGCCGCACGGAAAAGATGCGTCAGGAGACGCTCGCACGCGTGGAGGAAGCGATCGTCGCGCTGAATTACCGGCCGAGCACGCTCGCGCGTCAGCTGAAAACCGGTCAGACGCCGCTGCTGGGCCTGCTGGTGCCGTCCATCGCCAACCCGATGTACGGCTACATCGCCCGCGAGGTCGAGACCTTCGCGCAGGAGAAGTACGGGCACCGGGTGTTGATCGGGAACACCTATCGGGACAAGGAAAAGGAAGCGTCTTTCTTCGAGGATCTGCTGGCCCACGGTGTGCGGCGCGTGATCGTGATCTCCTCGCTTGCCGACGAGAGCCACCTGACACAGGCCGTGCAGCGCGGCATGGTCGTGGTCAGCTACGACCGGCGCGCGACACCGGGCGAACACTCGAAAGTCAACCACGTCGCGCCGGACAACTTCGAGGCGGCGCGGATCGCCACCCGTCACCTGATCGCTCATGGCCATACGCACCTCGCGTTCGCGACGGTCGCGGGCATGACCGTGAGCCGCAGCGACAAGATCGATGGCTTCTACGCAGCAGCGAGCGAGGCCGGTTTGCGCGAACACGCGCGTGTCATCGAAGGGGGCCCGTCGAACGAATATGGCGATTCCGTCATCGGCGAAGCGGGACACGATCTCGCGCTGCAAATCGTCAAGGATGCGCGCCGCCCGACGGGCATCGTGGCGGTCAACGACCTGATGGCGCTGGGGTTGATGTCCGGGCTGCGCGAGACAGGTCTGAACGTGCCCTCGGACATCTCCGTCGTGGGAATGGACGGCCTCTTTCTGTCCGCGATTTCCAATCCCGGATTGACGACCGTACAGCTGCCCGTGACTGAAATGGCGCGCGCGATGGTCGAGCGGGCCATGACCGGCCCCTGCCCGCCCGACGCGGATGCCGACGACCTGGTTTTCGACACGACGTTGCTCATCGAACGCGAATCCGTAGCGGCGCCGCCCGCACAGACCGCGTCTACCCATGCAGGAAAGCGGAAGACCAGCAAATGAATACGGTTTTTGTTACTCACCCTCAAAACATGCTGGAGCGTTACTTCGGCGACAAGGCGCTCGCTGAATTGCGCGCGCTGGCCCACGTGAAACTGAACACCGGGCGCCGGGAACTCACCACCGACGAGCTGGCCATCGCGGCGCGCGACTGCGACGTCATCATCGCGTATCGCCAGACGCCGGCGCCGCGGGCGTTGTTCACCGCGCTGCCGGGGCTGGCGGCGCTCGTGCGATGCGCGGTCGATATCCGGACCATCGATGTCGACGCCGCATCCGGGCACGGCGTGCTCGTCACCCAGGCGAGCGCCGGGTTCGTGCCGGCGGTATCGGAATGGGTGATCGGCGTGATGCTCGCGATGGCGCGCGGCATCGATAGCTACGCGGCGGCATACCGTCGCGGCGAGCCCGCGGAGCCTGCGATGGGACGCCAGTTGCGCGGCGCGACCCTCGGGGTTATCGGATATGGCCAGATCTCGCGCTATCTCTGCGACGTGGCGTGCGCATTGGGCATGCGTGTCGTCGTCAGCGATCCGTACACCGACGTGGCGCAACCCACGTTGGAGCAGGTAGCGCTGCCGACGCTGCTGGGCACGTCCGACTTCGTCGTTTGCCTCGCGCCCGCAACGGCCGAAACCGCGCACCTGATGAATGCGCGGACGTTTGGCTCGATGAAGCCCGGCGCGTATTTCATCAATGCAGCGCGCGGCGAACTGGTCGATGAAGCTGCGCTGCTCTACGCGCTGGAATCCGGCCATCTGGCCGGCTGCGCACTCGACGTCGGCAGCGAGCCGGACCAGATGCCGTCGCTCGTACTCGCACGGCATCCGAAGGTTATCGCGACCCCTCATATCGGCGGCCTCACGCCGGAGGCTATCGAACACCAGGCGCTGCAGACCGTCTCGCAGGTCGAGGCGATATTCCGTGGAGAAATCCCGGAAGGCGCCGTCAATGCGCGTCATGCGAGCCGCCTGAACAGATTCGCGCGTGGCGGGTCGGCAGGCACAGGTCACGGTGGGATCGCAGACGCTCCGTTATCCGTATCGGACGGCAACTGACACCGGGTATGGATTCGACTTTGGCTACGGCTTACCCGGGCGCGTGTGATTGCCACATTCATATCTATGAAGCGGGCTATCCGCTGGCGCCCAG
>CALFSF010000307.1 GCA_937917025.1 uncultured Paraburkholderia sp. | reverse complement strand
GCCATCGTGTCGAATGCGGCGCTCGCGTAGGCCTGCACCTCGACCAGCGCGATCGGGCCGTCCGGGAAGCGTCCGTCAGCGTGAAAGACGGAATCGTGACTGTCTTTCCAGCCCTGGTTCGCGAGACCGCCATCGGACGCGCGCTGATAGTCGAGCAGGCCGTAGCGATTTTTATCGCACACGCCCGAGACCCACGCCGCAGCGCGCACGAGCGCCGGCCACAGTTCGTCGATCAGGCCGCGGTCGCCGGTGCGCGCAACGTAGGCGCCGGCCAGCACGATAAAGAGCGGCGTGGTGTCGACGCCGCCGTAGTAGAGCGCGAACGGCACCTCGCCGGTCGCGGCCATTTCGCCCTTGCGCATCTCGTGCATGATCTTGCCGACTTCGGCATCGCGAAACGCGGAATTCTCGCGCGCCTGATGTTCGGCGAGAAAGCGCAGCACGCCGCGCGCGAGACCCGGCTGCAACCACAACGTCTGCAACGACGTGATGACGGCGTCGCGGCCAAACGGCGTCGAGAACCACGGGATGCCCGCGTACGGATACGGACCGGTCGCGAGATCCGTCGTCAACAGGCCAAGGTCGGCGAGCGAGCGTTCGATCCACGCGTTAAAGAGCGGATTGCTCGAGCGCACGCGCGCCGTCACGCGGCGCCGCTCGCGCATCACGAGGTGGGCGTCGACGAGCGCGGCACGCACAGCCGCGCGCCCCACGCGCGGTCGCGCGGTATCGATCTGCGACAGGTGCGCTTCGCTCGTGCCGTGCGTGGGTTCCGAAATCTGCGCGCCCGCGGCGGCTGCGCCGCGCGCTTCGACCCTGACCGCGACGGAAAGATAAATCGACACGCACGCCTGCGCCGGCAGTTGCACGGAAAAGTCGGCGCGGTCGGCGAGCAGTTTGGTGGGCGTCGGCGAAAACGCGATGCGCACGCGGCGCGCGACGTTGTCGAGCCCAATATAGCCGAGCAGCACCTCGCCGTTCTCGACGCGCGGCGCCTCGATCGTGCCCTGCTTCGGACGCTTGAGGCCGCGCACCTCGAACATGTCGCGGAAGTCGCTCGCGAACGAAATGGACAGCGGCACGACTGCATCGCTCGTGCCGTAGTTCGTCAGTTCGATCGCTTCGTTCAGCACGGTGCCGGAGAGCACCCGCACGCGCTGGACGTGGATCACGCCTTCGGGCGTGCTCGTGCCGCCGAGCGGCGGCAGCGGACGGTTCGTCAGATGCGCGGTAAACGCCGTGTTGTCGCTGCTGACGCTGCCCGAGAGCAGCGAAGGCGCGCGCCCGCCGAACGTGAGCCGCAGCCCCGACAGCACGCGCATATCGTTGACGAAGAGACCGTCGTCGCGGCCCGTGATGTCGCCAAGGGGGTCGTTGACGATAAACGTATCGCCCGATTTCAGCACGTACTGGTTCGCGGTCGCGACCGTGAGGCTTTCCGGCGGAATGAAAACGGCATCCGCTTCGGGCGCGTTCACGTCCTGCCTGCCCGCATGCGACAGTCCACCGAGTGCTTCTGGATCCTGCATCAGCTTCTCTCCTTCCGGTTAGCGTCGTACGGATTGTAGAAGGTCTTCGTGAATCGCACGAATAGAGGACGCTTGCGATACGTCAGGATTGAACGGCAGGCGGGCGGATTCAATGCGTGCGCGGGCAGCCCGCTCACGCAGCAGGCACAGGCGACTGCGCACGCGCGACACGCGCCTGACTGCACGCAGCGTATTCGACATATGCAACGATTCGCCACGACGATAGCGATAAATCATCGGTACACATGCGAAAAATCCGCGCTTTAACGCATCGCGCCGACGTCGCGAATCATGCCATCGATATAGCGATTGAACGCCGCGGGATGCGCGAGGTTCATGCCGTGCGAGGCGCCTGCCACTGTCTCGCGACGCGCATCGGGCAGCCATGACGCGAGCGCGTCGACCGTGCGATGGAACATGAGCGGGCTTTTCTCGCCGTCGATCAGCAGCACCGGACAGCGGACGCCGGCGGCATCGCCGGGGGTATAGGCCGGCAGTGGATCCAGGAACTGCGGCGCGAGCGTATGCGCGTTGTCGGTCGCCATGCGGCGAAAACCCGCGGTGCTTTTCGCCCAGAAGCCGGGACGGCTCACCGAATCGACGAAGAGTTGCAGCCCGGCTTCCACGTCGCCCGCTTCGATCAGTTGCGCGGCGCGGGCGCGCAGCGCGTTGACGGGTGCCGGCAACGTCGCGAGGGGGCGCCCCTCGATCTGCAACGGTCCGCCCGGATCCGCGAGCGTCAGCGTGCGAACGTGTTGGGGATGGCGCCGCGCGCAATGAAACGTCACGCAACCGCCGCGTGAATGGCCCACGACATGCGCGGGCCCGGCACCCAAACGGTCGATGAATTGCGCGACTTCGTCGGCGTGCTGGCTCCAGCTGAACGGCATGCCGACAGGCGTTTCCAGCGCGGGCCAGTAGTGCGTGAGGCTGACCGCGACGCACCGGTAGCGCTCCGACAGGCCGCTCATCTGCGGTTGCCAGTAGCGGTAGTCGCACAGCGAGCCGTGCACGAACAGCAGCAGTTCGCCGTCGCCACGCGCCTCGTAAGGCATGCGCAGGCCGTTGTCCAGCGTAACGAACGACAGCGGTGAAGCAGGATCGGGAGAGTTCACAGAGGGAAGATGAAAGCGGCGCGCGCGCCGCCTGCAGTCGTGCTGCGTGCGCCGCGCGCGCTCAATCGAAAGCGTGCGAATGCAGCAGTGTAGACGCAGCGCCCGCTCCGCGCACGGCGCACGTCAGCGGCTCGTCGGCGACGCGCACGTCGAGCCCCAGCTGGTTCGAGAGACAGCGATCGAGATTAGCGAGCAGCGCGCCGCCGCCCGTCAGAACGATGCCGCTGTGCGCGATGTCCGTCACGAGTTCCGGCGGCGCGCATTCGAGCGCCGTTTTCACCGCGCCGATCACCTGCGCGAGCGGCGAGACGATCGCATCGGCGATGTCCTGGTTCGTCAGCTGAACGGTACGCGGCAGGCCGTCGTCGAGGCTGCGGCCGGTTGCGTTGATGCGCTCGGTCGGCACGTCGCGGATCGCGGTGCCGATGGTCTTCTTCACGTGCTCCGCGGTCTGGTCGCCGATCACGACGCCGTAGACGGCGCGCACATAATTGACGATGGCGAGATCGAACTGGTCGCCGCCGACGCGAATCGAGCCGCTATACGCCATGCCGCCCAGCGCGATCACGCCCACTTCCGTCGTGCCGCCGCCGATATCGACGACCATCGACCCGGTCGCCTCCGACACCGGCAACCCGGCGCCGACCGCCGAGGCGAGCGATTCGCCGATCAGGTTCACTTTCCACGCGCCCGCCGCGGTCGCGGCTTCGCGGATCGCGCGACGCTCGACCTGGGTGGCACCCGCCGGCACGCAGATCGTGAACGACGCGCGGCGTCCAAAACGCGACACCGTGCTCGACATGTCGACGAACTGGCGGATCATGTGTTCCGCCGCGGCGAAATTCGCAATCACGCCGTGACGCATCGGGCGTACCGCTTCGAGATTGCCGGGCACCCGGCCGAGCAGCTGCTTGGCTTCCTTGCCCACCGCCGCCACCCGCTCCCGCCCCGCCGACGCGTGTTTCTGGAAGCACACCACCGAAGGCTGGTTGAGCACCACGCCATCGTCCTGCGTATAGATGAGCGTATTGGCCGTGCCGAGGTCCACCGCCACGTTCGGGCTGAAGAACCGTTTGAAGAAGGATTGTTGCGGCATCGCTGTGGCCATGGGCAGGCTCGACTGTGTAAGCGGCCGTCCGCTGCCGGAGCGGCCAGATGTCCGTCGGCATTGCGTCAGGCCTTGAGAGGCGGGCCACGATCGCGCGTCAGGTGCTTTTTTCGGGCTATTAACCCGATAACGGCACCCCGTACAAAAAACTTTAGGGGGCGCGCGATTTTACACAAAATTACACTTGGAATTAAATTCTTACCGGTTGTGTTAATGGCTTCAATGCCCGCTGTGAAAGGCTTTCGTCCCATTACCTGGTTTCGGCCGGTATCGCACGGCGCGACGCGATATAACCGTCGGCCCGGATCCGCTCACCTTTCAAAACTGAAATAAATGCCTCGGCCCATACGGCAGTGCCCGCGCGGGCCACATGGGCTTCCAATTGCAGGTATCCTTTTCACGCCCTTTTTTCTATTGCTCCGTGCGCCGCATGGAAGCGCTCACTGGATTGGAGAATCATTTGAGTCAGCCCCCTGCCCAGCCCGCCGCGCCCCCACCGCTTCATGGCGCCCAGCTGGCGCTCGCGACACTTGCCGTCGCGCTGGCCACGTTCATGAACGTGCTCGACTCGTCGATCGCCAACGTGGCGATTCCGACCATCTCGGGCAACCTGGGCGTATCCGTCGATGAAGGCACGTGGGTCATCACCGTATTCGCCGCGGCCAACGCCGTGTCGATTCCGCTGACCGGCTGGCTCACGCAGCGTCTCGGCCAGATCAAGCTGTTCGTGGGCGCGATCCTGATGTTCTCGCTATCGTCGTGGCTGTGCGGGATCGCGCCGACACTGCCCGTGCTGCTCTGCGCACGGGTGCTGCAGGGCGCGGTCGCCGGGCCGCTGATTCCGCTCTCGCAGGCGATCCTGCTGGGCTCGTGGCCAAAGGAGAAATCGTCGACGGCGCTCTCGCTCTGGGCGATGACCGCGACTGTTGGCCCGATCGCGGGACCCGCCCTCGGCGGCTGGATCACCGACAGCTATTCGTGGGCGTGGATTTTCTACATCAATATCCCGGTCGGCATTTTCGCGGCGGGCGTGACGTGGATGATCTACCGCAATCGCGAAAGCCCCACCCGCAAGCTGCCGATCGACGTCGTCGGGCTTGGCCTGCTGGTCGCCTGGGTCGCGTCGCTACAGATCATGCTCGACAAGGGCAAGGATCTGGACTGGTTTTCGTCGCCGTTTATCGTCGCGCTCGGCATTACCGCGGTGATCTGCTTCGCGCTCTTTCTCGTATGGGAGTTGACTGAGGAAAACCCGATCGTGGATCTGCGTCTTTTCAAACAGCGCAATTTTCTCGGCGGGACGATTGCGATTTCGGTCGCCTACGGCGTGTTCTTCGGCAATCTCGTGCTGCTGCCGCAATGGATGCAGGAGTATCTGAACTACCGCTCCGTCGATGCGGGCCTCGTGACCGCGCCGCTCGGCATCTTCGCGGTGATTCTCGCGCCCGTCATGGGGCGGGTGCTGCCACGCTCGGACGCGCGCATCATCGCGACGCTCGCGTTTGTCGGCTTTGCGATCGTCTTTTATATGCGCTCGAAGTATGTGATCGAGATCGACACGTGGCATCTCGTGCTGCCGACGCTGCTGCAGGGCATTCCGATGGCGATGTTTTTCGTGCCGCTCACGGCGATCATCCTCGCCGGGCAGCCGCCCCAGAAAATACCGGCGGCAGCAGGGCTGTCGAATTTCGTGCGGGTGTTCTGCGGCGCGGTCGGGACATCGATCGCGGGCAACAGCTGGAATAACCGCACGGTGCTCCATCACGAACGGCTGACCGAGCGCGCCAGCATCAATAATCCGCTCTTCAACCAGCAGATCGATTCGACGCGGTCGCTTCTGCATCTGGATACCCAGTCGGCGCATGCACTGGGCGATGTTCAGCTGAATGCGCAGGCCGCGATGATGGGGCTCAACGATATTTTCTTTATCTCGGCGATCATTTTCATTCTGATCATTCCGCT
>CALFSF010000306.1 GCA_937917025.1 uncultured Paraburkholderia sp. | reverse complement strand
CGAATCCTTCGCGCTCGAGCTCGCGGCACGTGTCGAGCACCGCCTTGTGCTCGGTCTTGACGGTGACGATGTGCTTGCCCTTGCTCTTGTAGAAGTGCGCGGCGCCCTTGATCGCAAGGTTGTCGGATTCGGTGGCGCCCGACGTCCAGATGATCTCGCGCGGGTCGGCGTTCACGAGCGCGGCGACGTTCTCGCGCGCTTCCTCGACCGCACGTTCCGCATCCCAGCCATACGCGTGGCTGCGCGATGCCGGGTTGCCGAACTGCTCGCGCAGATACGGAATCATCTTGTCCACCACGCGCGGGTCGACCGGCGTCGTCGCGCTGTAATCCATGTAAATGGGCAGGTGGGGAATGTCGTTATTCATCAATCGCTCCGGGAAATCTATGTACTGGCTCTGGCGCTCGACCCGAGGGCATTCTGTCGTGCCCTTCGTGTCTGCCCTGCTGGCATCAGCCGGCCAGGTTGAAAACGGAATTCGGACCTTTCGGCGTTACACGGGCAGGTTCCACGGCCGGGGCCTCGCTGCGCCGGTCGCGTAGCACCGCGGGCGAACCTTCGCGCGCGCGCTGCTGGTCGACCAGGTCTTTCAGCGAGACGGAATCGAGATACTCGACCATTTTCTGGTTCAGCGTCGACCACAGCTCGTGGGTCATGCAGTGGCCATCGTGCTGCTTGGTGCCTTCGCACGTGCCCTTGCCGCCGCACTGCGTGGCATCGAGCGGCTCGTCGACCGCGATGATGATGTCGGCGACCGTGACCACCTCGGCGCGACGCGCGAGGTTGTACCCGCCGCCCGGCCCGCGAACGGACTCGACGATCTCATGGCGACGGAGTTTGCCAAACAGCTGCTCGAGGTAGGACAGGGAGATGTGCTGGCGCTGGCTGATACCCGCAAGCGTCACCGGGCCCTGCTCCTGGCGCAGTGCCAGGTCAATCATCGCCGTAACGGCGAAACGGCCTTTCGTGGTGAGTCTCATGATGTATTGGGAACCGCAATTCTCGACAATTTTCGTCAAGTATAAATACATGACGAATTTAGTCAAGTATCCCTATCCCCGTTCCGGTTATCTAACAGATAGAAGACTGCGCGGTTCGCGGCGCCGTCACGTGATCAATTGGGGCCGCAGCGCCGCGATCAGGCCACGGCAGGCTGCTTCACACTGGTCCAGCACACGCTCGAAGCCTGCATCGCCGCCAAAGTACGGGTCGGCCACTTCACGGATGTCGGTTGCAGGCGCAAATTCCATCAAGAGGCGGATCCTGTCGCGCTGCGCCGGCGGGCAGATGGCCTTCAATGCGGCGACGTTCGCGTCGTCCATCGCGATCACCAGATCGAACCGCTCGAAATCTTCTGGCCCGATCTGGCGTCCACGCAGCGCCGACAGGTCATAGCCACGCTCGCCGGCTGCCTGCTGCGCGCGCCGGTCGGGCGATGCGCCGACATGCCAGTCGCCGGTGCCCGCCGAGTCGATCAGGATGCGATCGGACAACCTTGCTGCTTCGACCTGATGCCGCATGACGCCTTCGGCCGTCGGCGAGCGACAGATATTTCCGAGGCAGACAAAGCAGACGGAGATCGTTTTCATCGGAGCGTTGCTACGTACGCAGACGGTCATGGAGCCGCGTTGCGCAGCGAAGTCGCGATTATACAAAGGCCCGCGGAATCACGCTGGGGACGGCTCCGGCGCCGGTTTTACAGCGCTGTGCGCACCGCCGGCAGCATCGTGGCTTCACGCAGGCTTTTCGGCGGCATGCTGGTGTCGTCGCCGACGAGGCCGTACGATACGGCCCGCGCCAGTTCAGCGGTGACCTGGCCGGCGGCAAGCGGCGTTTGCGTCGCGCGCGAGGCGGCTTCGCTGCAGATGTGGACATAAGCGGCGACGGCAAGCGGCAGGACGATGGCGAGTGGCCAGTACATCGATATTGTCTTTTTCATGATGCGTTCCTCGTTTAGGGGCAGTGAGCTCGTGACCCACCTTGCCCAGTCAGCATCTTAAATTGAGACGCAATCGGGAAAAACCCACCCCGGCAAGAAACAGCGTTGTCCTGCAGGAAACAGTGGACGGTTCCGCGCCCGCGATCCGTGGTGAGCGTCGCTCGCGTCGTCATGCCCCTGAACGAATGAAAGAAATCCTTACAAAATCGCACACTGCAAACACGACAAGCCCTGTAAAACGCTGTCTTACTGATATGAAAGGCTTGTGAGTCACCTTCCTATGAAACGCTTTGCTTTGATGGCCAGTCTTGTGGCCGCAACCGCTCTCGCGGGTTGCGCCGTTTATCCGGATGGCACGCCCGTCTACGGCGGGGGCTATGACGGCTACGAGCAGGCCTATCCCGCATATGGCTACGGCGGCCCGCCCGCGCCACAAGCCAACGTGTATCTCGGGTTCGGTAATTACTCCGGCCCGGGGTATTACGACCGGGGCAGCTACAACAACCACGACAACTATGGACGCGGACGACCGCCTCCGCCGCAGGCCGGACGACCGGGCGCAGGCGGCCCGCCGCCTCCGGGTGGCGGCGCCCGACCGGGTGGTGGCGGTCCGCCGCCTCAGGCCGGCAGGCCGGGCGGCGATCACGGCCCAGGACATC
>CALFSF010000305.1 GCA_937917025.1 uncultured Paraburkholderia sp. | reverse complement strand
CGTCCGTGCCGACCGTGCCGGCCGATTGCGGGAGCGCCGGGCTCGCACTGATGACGGCAGGCGCGCTTCACGGCAACGGCATTCTGGGTGTCGGACTCTTTGCCGCGGATTGCGGCGCAGGCTGCGCCAACACTGCGCTGCCGCGCTGGTACTACACCTGCGCATCCGACGGCACCTGCACCTCTACCGCGCAACCCATCGCATCGCAGGTGACCAATCCCGTCAGCCGTTTTGCATTCGACAACAACGGCGTTGTCATCGATCTGCCGGCTGTGCCTGATACAGGCTCTCCGTCCGTATCCGGCTCCCTGATTTTCGGCATCGGGACGCAGGCAAACAACAGCCTGGACGGCGCGACGGTTCTCAAGGCAAATTCGAGTACCGGTTACGTCACCACCACCATCGACGGGAAGCCGTACACACAGAGCTTCTTCGATAGCGGTTCTAACGGACTCTTCTTCACCAGTTCGACACTGCAGGTCTGCGGGCTCTGGTACTGCCCGACATCGACGCAAACGTCCGCGGCCACGATCAAGGGAACCGACGGCACGACGACCACCCAGTCGTTCATGGTCGGCAACGCCCAGACGTTGTTCGCGACATCCAACTTCGCATTCAACAACCTCGCCGGTACCGCGGGGAACATGTTCGACTGGGGCCTTCCGTTTTTCTTCGGACGCAAGGTCTTCACCGCCATCGATTCCCGCGCGACACCCGCTGGCCTTGGTCCGTACTACGCGTTCTAGACAGCCCGGCCATGCCGATGCTTGATCCGCGCGGTGCGCGGATCAAGCATCGCAGGGGGGCTCAGGTGGCCGGATTACTGCGAGGGCATTACGGTCTTTTGCCCAACGAACCGGATGTCCACGCGCCGGTCCGGTGCCAGACACTCGATCAAGGCTTTCCGGTCGCGCGTTGTACATGCCGTGCCTGGGTCTGCCTTGCCGAAACCTTGTGCGTCAATCGGAATCGTCACACCCTTGCTGATCAGGTATTGCTTCACCGAGTTCGCACGCTGTCGCGACAGCCTGAGGTTGTAAGTCGAAGCGCCGAGCCGGTCCGTGTAGCCCGACACTGTCATGCGGTCGGTAAACCCGCTACCCCGCAGCCGGTTCGCAATATCGTCGAGTTGAGCGCGCCCTTGCGGCGTGATGGCCGGTACGTCGCCCCGGTCGAATGCGAAGAGCGCGTCCGAGGAGAGCGACATGACCTTCGGCAACGGCGACGGGGGCGGTGCCGGCACCGCACAACTCGATAGCGCGTGCTCGCTGGCCCGGACCTGATCCTGCAGCGCGTCGGTACGCTGCTTCGCCTTGTCGAATGCACGCGTCCAGGCTTCATGGCCTGCGTACATGAGTTCGACTTCGGAGCACGCGACCAGCTTGCGTGCCTGCGGACACCAGGCAAATCGCGGGTCGACCCGCACCTTCGCCAGCTGGTCCCACAGGTCCGGGCGCACTTTTGTCACCGTGCGAAGCGCGGGGTTCGCCTGCGCTTCGGACTGCGCCGCCGCTTGAGCCGCGGCTGGCGTAGCGCCATCCGCGACATCCAGACTGACGGCGAGTCGTGCGGCCTCGCCGATGGCCTCTTCGACGAAGCCCCAATCGTCGTGTGCGGCAAACGCTTCCTTGCCTGCGTTGATCCAGCATTGCGCTTTCGCGCCCGCATAGCTGTCCTTGCGCGGGCCAGCGGCATCGAGCCGTCCCTGCAGACTGTTCAGCACATCGCCACGGTGTTTGATCTGCGTGTAGACGTCCGTCCATTGTTTCGTGGCCGCGCCCGACGAGACGTCTTGAGGCGCACCGAAACCTCGCTGCAACACAGTTGGGTTCTGAATGTTCAGTTGATCGCGCGAAGCCGTGCCCGCGCAACCGGTAAGCGCGGCAGCCACGGCTGCCGCGAGAATCGAGTGTTTCATAACTTTCCTTCACAACGGGCGACGGTCAATCGACGTATCGCGCCGCCCGTTCCCTCACACAGTGCCGGACACCCGGATTCCATCAATCGCCAAGAACGATGCCGATGCCGGCACGCACGATCGTGCTGGTGCTGCCCGAGGACGCGACACCCGCGTTGAAATTGATCGTGCCTTTCTCGTTCCAGCGCGACACGCCAAGACCCAGCGCGGCCTGTCCGCGATAGCCCGCCACGCCCGCGTTCAGCGTCGTGCGGCCCGGCAGATACGGGGTGACGATCTGCAACGCAGACGCTGCGGCAATCCCCTTGCGCGTACTGCGATCGAGATCCTGGATCGACTGGCTGGTCTGGCCGAGCGCGGCATTCAACTGGTTGAGGTTCACCGCGTCCGTGCCCTGCGTGCCCGGCGCCACGTTCGTGATCTGCCGCTCGGCACCGACGCTGCCCACCGAAACCGTGTTGGCCCGATCGGCCACCGAGCCGGCACCCAGCGCGACCGCACCGTCGGCGCTCGCCGAACTGCCCCAGCCGAGCGCCGTCGCGTTCGTGGCGCGCGCACTCGCACCCGACCCGATCACGGTGGCGCCGCTTCCCGTGGCGTTGGCATTCGCGCCAAACGCGACCGCATCGGTGCCATTCGCCACCGCGTTCGCACCCAGCGCAGCCGCGTGTGTGCCGCTTGCCAGTGCCGGTTCGTTGTCGCGATCGCCGTTCACACTCAGGAACGGGCTGCCGCCGCTCGAGATGTCGTTCGAGATTTTTCCCAGCGCGTCGTTCAACTGCCCGAGGTTCACTGCGTCGGAATCGAGCGTGCCGGCACCGACGTTATGCAGAACCGTGCCGTTCCCCGCGGCGCCGTTTCCAAGCGTGACGCTGGCGTAGTCGGTCGTGCCGTCGTTGGTGTCGTAGGTGACGGCTGTTTTTGTATTGCCATTGCCGTCAATGACGCCCGCCTGCTTCAGCTGCGCGACGTTGACCGCGTCCGTATCCGCCGTACCGGCAGCGACGTTGGTGATCTGCCGTTCATGCCCGAGCGAGCCGACCGATACGGAATTGGCTCGATCCGTCGTCGAGTTCGCCCCGAGCGCCACCGAGTTATCGAAAGCCGCCCGCGCATTCCCCCCGATTGCCACTGCATCGGCGCCCGATGCGATCGAATCGTCGCCCATCGAATTGACGTGTACATACTTCACGCTCACGCCGGTGTTCGTGATGTTGTTCAGGATCTCCGTGAGATTCGTGATCGAATTCGTGTTGGTCGTCACGCGCGAGTCGATGTTCGTCACCACGTCGCTGATGGTGTGGTACGTGTCGCCATCGACGATGTACGTGGGCTGCGTAATCGAGCCGTCCGGATTGACAGCGGTGCCACCGCCGAGCGCATCGGCAACCGTGCTGGCCAGGTTGTACAACTGGCCGCCGTTCGTGGCATCGGTGCTGTTGGCCACCACCTGGCCTGATGCGACGTTGCCCAGCCGTACGGGGGTCGTTGCGCCCGAGCCGCCCAGCGTGATACCCGTATGATCCGGATCGTCGTACATCACCGCGTCAGCGACGCTGCCCGCGACGACCGATTTCAGCTGGCTCACGTTCACAGCATCGGTATCTGCCGCACCCGCTGCGACGTTCGTCACACGACGCTCATTGCCTTCCGACCCGACCGACACTTCACCAACGGGTGTGGCACCGGCCACCTGGCCCGAGCCAGGCCGATACGCTGCCCGCGTGAGATCCGCGGTAGTCGTGGCGTTGGCGCCCAGCGCAACGGAATTATCCGCGCTCGCCTGCGCGTTGCCGCCGATCGCGATCGACTCGTCTCCACTCGCGACAGCATCCGCCAGTGTGGAGTGAGTCTGGAAATACTTGATGCCCACGCCGTTCTGGATGTTGTTGACCACGTTCATCACGTTGGTCACGTCGCCGTCGATGTGCGTGATCGCGTCGCCCACGCTCTGATAAGTGTCGCCACCCACCGTATACGTTGGTGGCGAGATGGCGCCGTCAGGCGTGACCGTCGAGCCACCACCCATCGCACTCGCGACGCTGTTAGCCAGGGTGTACAGTTGCCCGCCGTTAACCGCGTCCCCGCTGTTTTCCGCGACCGCGCCCGCCTTCAGATTCGAGATGCCAACCGGTGCGGCGGCATCCGCGCCGCCCAGCGTGATATGCCCTTTCGACGTGTCGTCGTACGTGACGAACGCGTTCGTCACGTTGCCGTCGCCGTCGGTGTTGATACCGGCCTGGCGCAACTGCCACATATTGACGGCATTCGTGTCGGCCGTACCGGCTGCGACGTTGACCAGTTGGCGTTCGTTGCCCGCCGCGCCAATGGAAAACGTGTTCGCACGGTCTGCAACCGCGTTGGCGCCCGCCGCGACCGAGTTGTCGGCCGTGGCGCGTGCGTTGCCGCCAATCGCGGCGGAATCCACACCCTCGGCAACCGAATCGTCCAGCGTCGAGTTCACGTGCATGTACTTGATGCCCGCGCCGTTCTCGATGTTGTTGACCACATTGGTGACGTTCGTCACCGCGCCGTCGACATGCGTGATCGCATCACCAATGTTCGTGTAGGTGTCGCCGCCGATGTTGTACGTCGGGCCCGTCATCGTGCCATCCGGGTTGACGCTGGCGCCGCCCCCGATCGCGTCGGCGACACTGCTTGCCAGACCATAGAACTGGCCGCCGTTGATCGCATCGTGACTGCTTTCGGCGACCTGGCCCGCCTTGAGGTTCGAGATGCCAACCGGCGCGGCGGCATCCGCGCCGCCCAGCGTGATGTGTCCTTTCGACGTGTCGTCATACGTGACGAATGCGTTCGTGACGTTGCCGTCACCGTCGGTATTGATGCCAGCCTGACGCAACTGCCACAGGTTGACGGCATCCGTATCCGCTGTACCCGCCGCGACGTTGGCCAGTTGGCGTTCGTTGCCCGCCGCGCCGATGGAAACCGTGTTCGCGCGGTCAGCGACGGCGTTGGCGCCCACCGCGACCGAGTTGTCGGCCGTGGCGCGCGCGTTGCCACCAATCGCAGCCGATTCCACACCCTCCGCGCTCGAATCGTCCAGCGCCGAGTTCACGTGCATGTACTTGACGCCCGCGCCGTTCTCGATGTTGTTGACGATGTTCGACACGTTCGTTACCGCGCCGTCCACGTGTGTGATCGCGTCGCCAACGTTCGTGTACGTCTCGCCGCCCACGGTGTAGGTGGGTGCGGTCATCGAGCCGTCCGGATTCAGTGCGGCACCGCCGCCCATCGCGTTGATCACGCCCTTCAGCTGCGTGACGTTCACCGCGTCGTTGTCCTGCGTGCCGCCCGCCACGTTGACGATCTGCCGCTGTGTCGTGCTGTTGCCCACCGAGACGGTGAACTCCCGGTCGGCAACCGATGCGCTACCCAGTGCCACCGCATCGTTCACGTTTGCCGCTGCGTTTGCCCCGAGCGCCATCGACCGATCCGCCCCAACAGCCGTAAATGCATTCGTGCCGATAGACGCGGAATCCTCGCCATGCGCGACGGTGAGCCCGCCGAGCGCCAGGGTGTTTGCGCCGTAACTCTTGGCGAAGCGGCCGATCGATACGGAGTTTTCCGCGTCCGTACCGGTCGTGGCACCGCTTCCGATCGCGGTCGCGTTCAGCCCGATTGCGGCGGCCATTGCACCGACAGCCGTCGTACCGTCGTTCGCCGCGAACGACCCGGCACCGATGGCTGACGCATTTTCACCGGCTGCCGCCGATACGGGGCCGATGGCCATGGCGTTCGTTGCATCCGACGCGAACGTCGCGTTGCCCTGCGTCACGTTCTGGCTCACCGCGATATAGATCGTGGGGTCGGGCGCGGCTGTCAGCACAGGGGTTTTTGCAGCAGCGGAGGCGGGACCCGCGAGCAGGCCGGCAAGCATGGCCTGCATCCGCGTGGCGTCTTCCGTTTCAGCTGCGCCGGCCGGGGGCACGAGCGCCATCGCGCCAAGACCGGCCATGACCACGGCCATGCCGGCCCGCCGTGAGGCCTTGCTCCGTCTTGCCGTAGCGAGTTCCGACACGGCGACCCACGTGTTCGTGACGTCGTTCCACACGACGCGGTGCGATTTATTCATTTGATACCTTAAGACGAGTAGTGACTGCCCGGACGACAGCCGGTGTCAACGCGGCTTCTCCGACCTGAAAAGCCACATGAAAATCAATACGTCATTCGCAATCCGAATTAACAGAAACAGAACCCGGAACAGACCGGCACACACGATCGCCATGCGCTTGCCGCCGGCCCGCCCGCGATCTGCAAAAGCATGACGTGCCCGAAAGTGCCACACCGACGCGCAGGACAGAAATTTCCTACACGTACGACAATCGAATCCTACGAATCGGGTCATCCAGCAGATACAAGAAAACTCCCAAATTCCTGGAATCGACGCACAGGCGGTCCGGTTTCTGCGAGAATGCAGCGGATGCCAGCACGTGTCCGGCCACACCATTTAGTTAGTCATACCGATTTATCATGCAGATGAACATGCCTCATGCCCTGTGTCTCGACTCGCTCGAGCAGCGCGTGCATACCGGCGAGACCGGTCATGCGCTCGACCAGCTCATCGCGATCCTCGCCCATCTGCGCGCGAAGCACGGCGCGCTGGGCGACGATCTCAGCGCATCGTCGATGGAGGGGCTGACCGCAGCCGGCCAGCACGCGCGCTTTCTTACCCGTCTCGCGTGCGCCGTGAGTACGCTGCTGGCGAATCCCGGCTGCGTTCCCACGCCGTCGCAATACAGCGCGCTGCTGGGCCTGCATCCGTGGATCGGTGCGATCTTCTCGGCAACGGCACTGGGTAACGCGGACCACGTCGCGCGCTATCTGGGTGGGCGCGGCGCCGAAGACGACGGCGCGCCGCATCCGAATCTCGCCCATGCGAAGCGCTGGCTGCTCTATTCGGGCGAGTCGGATCTCGCGCTCGATCTCGACGCGCTCTGGGCCGCGGACCGCGCGCTCGCCGCGGGGCTCGCGCTCGCTCTCCTCTCGCCCGAATTCCAGGGCTCGCCTGCCGCGCACGCCAAACGCGAAGCGCTGCTCGCCTGGTTGCCCGGCAAGCTCGCGCAGATCGACGATCTCGACGCGCTGCCCACGGACATCCTGCACAACGTCTATATGTATTGCAGCTACGCGGATTCACCGGCACGGCACGCCGTCAAGAAGGACATCAACGCGCTGGTGCGGCGCAAGCTCGCGAGGCTGGGTCTCGCGGACCTCGACCCCGCGCCGGGGCGGTCATCCGGGCGCGGCCGCCGAAAGCCGCTGATGATCGTCGTCGTGGAATGGTTTTCGGGCGGTCATTCGATCTACCGCACCCACTCGCGCGCGATCGAGGCGGCGCGTCAGCACTTCGAGGTTGTCGGTTTCGGCTTCGGGTATGCCGTCGATGCCGCGGGACGCGCGATATTCGACCGCTTCATCGAACTGGAGGAGCCCGACTATATCGGCGAGTGCCTGGGCACGATCCGCGAATTCGCGAAGACCCACGGCGCGCAGGTGCTGTACATGCCGAGCGTCGGCATGTTCGTGCTGACGGTGTTTCTGTCGAACCTGCGTGTCGCGCCGGTGCAGGTGGCGGGACTCGGCCATCCGGCCACCACGCATTCCGCGCAGATCGACTACGTGAGTGTCGAGGAAGACTACGTCGGCGACCCGGCATGCTTTAGCGAAACGCTGCTGACGCTCCCTGCCGATGGCCAGCCCTATCGTCCGTCAGCCGCGCTTCCAGGCATTGTCGCGCGCGTGCCGGCACGGCGCGGCGCCGTGAAGATTGTCGTCACCGCGAGCGCCATGAAAATCAATCCACGCTTTCTCGATGCCTGCGCACGGATTCAACAGCGCGCCGGCGTGCCCGTGCAGTTTCATTTCATGACGGGCACACGTAACGGGATGCAGCACGCACACATGCGCACGGTCATCGCCCGTGTGCTTCCGGGCGCGCACGTTCATGGCTTTCACGATTACGCGGCCTATCTCGCGCGTGTGAACGACGCCGACATGTTCATGAGCCCGTTCCCGTTCGGCAATACGAACGGCATCGTCGATGCGTTCACGGTCGGCTTGCCGGGCGTCTGCAAGACCGGGCCCGAGGTGTTCGAGCATATCGACGGCGCAATGTTCACGCGCGCGGGCATGCCTGCGTGGACGATCGCGGAAACGGTGGATGCGTATATCGAAGCCGCCGTGCGGCTCGCGACGGAACATGGCGAGCGCGAGACGCTGCGCCAGCGGCTGATCGACGAAAAAGTGGTTGAGCGCTTCTTCGCGGGGAGTGCGACGCGATTTGGCGAACGGCTGGCCCGGTGCGTACGGTCGGCGCGGCACAGGCATCCGGCGAATGCC
>CALFSF010000304.1 GCA_937917025.1 uncultured Paraburkholderia sp. | reverse complement strand
GATCGTCGACGTGGGCCGGGAAATCTATGGAGCGCCCGATCTCTTCGTGCTGGCCGATCATGTGATCCTGTCGGCCGGCACGATCGGCTCGACCGCGATTCTGCTGCGCTCGAAGGAAGCGGGGCTCAGCGTGTCGCCGCAACTCGGCCATCATTTCACCGGCAACGGCGACGTCCTCGCGTTCGCGTTCAACACCGACACGGAAATCAACGGCGTCGGCCTCGGCACGCACAAGCCGGGCGACATGTCGCCGGTAGGCCCGACGATCTGCGGCATCATCGATCATCGCGACACCCCCAACGTGAAGGATGGCTTCGTGATCGAGGAAGGCTCGCTCGCGGCGCCGATCGGCGGGATGATGATGGGCGTTCTTGGCCTGACGTCTGCGGTTGCCGGCGTGCGCGTGCCGGATCTGCCCGACGAAGGCGCGCTCGACAGCGAAGCCCGCATTCTGGAAAGCGTGCTGCGCGGGCCGTATCGCGGCGCGATGCGCAATACGCAGACCTATCTCGTGATGGCCCACGACGACGAAAGCGGCGAGATTTCAATCGAAGACGGCCGGCCGCGCATCAGCTGGCCGAATGCGGGCAAGCAACCGATCTATGCGACCGTCGAGAAATCGCTCGAAAGCGCGACCGTCGCGCTCGGCGGCGAATATGTGCGCAACCCGATCTCGCTCGACGCGTTCAAGGACCGGCTCGTGACCGTGCATCCGCTCGGCGGATGCGGCATGGCCGAGGATGCCGCTAACGGCGTCGTCGATGAGGCAGGCCGCGTGTTCAGCGGTGCGGCGGGCAACGCGGTACACGACGGGCTCTACGTGATGGATGGCGCCGTGATACCGATGTCGCTCGGCGTCAATCCGCTGCTGACGATTTCCGCGCTGGCCGAGCGCAACTGCGCGCAGCTGGCCGCGTCACAGGGCTGGACCATCGACTATGAATCGGCGGGCACATCCGCGCCGCCGCCGCAACCGAAGGTCGGCCTCCGCTTTACCGAAACGATGATCGGCGACTACACGCCCACTGGCGCGAAGGATGCCGTCAAGATGCAGTTCACGGCGACCATCAAGTCGGATGATCTCGACGACATGATGAAGAACCCGCAGCATCAGGCGGGCATCGCCGGCACGATGACGTGCGCTGCGTTGTCGGCGCAACCGCTCACGATCAGCGACGGACGCTTCAACCTCTTCGTCGTCGACAAGGACAACGTCGACCGGCGCGACATGAATTACCGGATGACGCTCCACTCCGTCGAAGGCAACACGTACTACTTCTTCGGCCAGAAAATCATCACGCACAAGTCGCTGCTCGAACTATGGACGCAGACCAACACGCTCTACGGCCAGATGCGCGAATCGCCTGCCGAGGACGCGCCCGTCATCGGAACGGCGACGCTCATCATCACGTTCGAAAATTTCCTGAGACAGTCGCGCACCTACGACATCACCCATGCGCCCGACACCGAAACGCGGCTTGCATGGGCGGTCAAGTTCGGCAAGTTCTTCGGCGGTGTGCTGTTCAACGAATATGGCGGCGTCGCGGCGCCGCTGCAATATTTCGATCCCGACGCCACGCCGCGTGTAAAACGGGCCTTGCGCGCGCCAGTGCCGCAGGTTTCGTTCTTCAACACCGAAGACGGCAAGACGCTGCGGCTCACGCGCTTTCACGGCGGCAACAACGGACCCGTGCTGCTGGTTCACGGTTCAGGCGTGTCGAGCCGCATCTATTCGACGGATCTCATCGATACGAATCTCGTCGAATTCCTGTGCGCCACGCAGCACGACGTATGGCTCGTCGATCTGCGCGTGAGCATCGAGCTGCCGAGCGCGCCCGACCCCACGACCGCCGACGCCATCGCGCGCTACGACATCCCAGCCGCCGTCGCGAAAGTGCGTGAACTGTCGGGCGCGGACAGCATCCAGATCTTCGCGCACTGCTTTGGCGCCGTGGCCTGCACGATGTCGCTGCTTTCGGGGTTGAAGGGCGTGCGCTCCGTGGTGCTCTCGCAGGTCTCCGCGCATCTCGTGCCGCCGTTGCCCGCGCGGATCAAGGCGGGCCTGCACCTGCCCGACATTCTCGAGCGCATCGGCATCAAGGACATGACCGCGTACACGAAACACGATACGTGGCCGAGGAATCTGGTCGACGACGCGCTGAAGTTCTATCCGGTGGAAGACGATGAAGAATGCACGAACGCCGTGTGCCATCGCGCGACGTTCCTGTATGGGCTGCTTTACGAACACGCGCAACTCGACGACCGGCTGCATTCGAATCTGCAGGAGCTGTTCGGCGTACACGACGTGCAACTCTTCGATCAGCTGGCCGAAATGATCCGCAAGGGACACGTCGTCAGCGCCAATGGCGACGATATCTACATGCCGAATATCGCCGGCATGAACCTGCCGGTCGCGTTCATCCATGGCTCGGAGAACCGCGTTTATCTGCCCGAGAGCACGGAGAAAACGTACAACCTGCTGGTCGAGCGGTTCGGACCGGATAACTTCGAGCGCCACCTTATCGAGGGATACGGTCACATCGATTGCATATTCGGCAAGCGGGCCGCGCTCGATGTCTACCCGGTGATTGCAAGGCATCTGCTCGCGCATTGAATGAAGTGTTCAATGCGCGAGCCGCGCTTGCGTCTAAAGCAGTTTGCCCGGATTCAGGATGCCGTTCGGGTCGAGTGCATGCTTGATCGCGCGCATCGCCGCCAGCTCCTCCGGCGAGCGCGAGATCGGCAGAAACTCGCGCTTGAGAAGACCGACGCCGTGTTCCGCCGACACCGAGCCGTTCAGCGGCCCCAGCATCTCGTAGACGAACGCGTAGATCGCATGGTGCCCGACGCCCGGCACCGAATGGCCGTCGACGGTCACATGCAGGTTCGAGTCGCCGATATGGCCAAAGAAATATGAGCGGTTGCCGGGCCATTTTTCGTCAAGGGCGGCGCGACAGCGATCGACAAATCGGCCGATCTCGCCAATCGAAAGGCTCACGTCGAAATTCACAGGATCGAGCTTCGATGGAAACTCCGCCGTGCATTCGCGGATCGCCCACAACGCGCGCGCATCGGCGACCGATTGCGCGATCACCGCGTCGCGGATCGCACGCGATTCCAGCGCATCGCCAAGCGCGGATGCGAAGCGCTCGCCGTCGTCGGCGGCGTCGAAACTTGCGTGCTCGATCAGCGCGTAAAGCGGATAGGCCTGCGCGAACGGCGAACGCGCTTCAGCGGTAAGCGACACGCCAAAGTCGAAGAAGTCCGGCCACATGATCTCGAACGCACCGATATCGTTGCCGAATCGCTTCGTCAGGCGGCGCAACAGATCGACCGCCGCATCGTAGCCATCGAGCGCGACGAGCGCCGTATGACGCGACGCGCGCGGCGGATGCAGCTTCAGCACCGCGCGCGTGATGATGCCAAGCGTGCCTTCCGAGCCGATGAAAAGATGCTTGAGGTCGTAGCCCGTGTTGTTCTTGACCATCCGGCTCATCGACGTCAGCACCGCGCCGGTTGCCAGCACGGCTTCGAGCCCCAGCACCTGATCCCGCGCGGTGCCCGACTGGATCACGCGATTGCCGCCTGCGTTCGTCGCGAGGTTGCCGCCGATCGGGCATGACCCGCGCGCGCCGAGATCGAGCGTCAGCTCGAAACCCGCCTGCGCCGCGGCATCCTGCGCGACCTGCAACGTGGTGCCGGCACGCACGGACATCGTCGCCGACGCGACATCGATGTCCTCGATGCCGCTCATGCGCTCGAGCGAAATCGCGATATCGGTCGCGCGGGGAATCGCACCGCCCGCCAGTCCCGTCATGCCCCCTTGCGGCACGACGCCTTGATGCGCGTCGTTGCAGATCATCATCGCGCGCGCCACCTGCTGCGTCGTGCGCGGCAACAGCAGCGCCGCGGGACGCATCGGTGCGTGGCGCGTGTAGTCCGTCATCGACCGTTCACCGATTTCGTCGCCGGTGCGTACCGCGTCGTCGCCGATTGCCTCGCGCAGCGCGTTGAGCGTTGCCGCCAGCGCCGCGCCGTGTTCCATCGTCATGCCGTTGTTCCCTGGGTTGCGTGTTTTTTCCGGTAGCCCATCGAATCGTTGATGCGCCCAAGGATGTAATCGCCGGCCGCGACGGGTTCATATCGCCGTTCGGCCTCGCTCACACCCAGATCGCGCGGATCGACCCGCGCGTCATAGGTCGGATCATAGAACGTCGCGATCGAATAGCGTTCGCGACCCGACGCGTTGATCACGCGATGCAGCGTCGAACGAAAGCGGTCGTTGGTCCAGCGCGCGAGCAGGTCGCCGACATTGACGACGAAACTCCCCGGCACCGGCGGCGCATCGACCCAGGTGTCGTTCGCGATTTCTCGCACCTGCAGGCCGCCCACCTGATCCTGCCACAACAGCGTGATGCAACCGTAGTCGGTGTGTGGGGCAACGCCGAACTGGTCCGCGTCGGACTGCGGCGGCTGCGGTGGGTAATACACCATCTGCGTGCGCTGCATGCGCTTCGTATAGCGCGACGCGAAAAAATCCTCGCCGATCCCGAGGCCTGCCGCCACCGCGCGCAGCAGGTCGGCGCCGCATGCGGCCACCGCCTCGTAATAGCCGTACAGCGCGGGACGCAATTCGGGCATGAAGTCCGGCCAGTTGTTCGGGCCGCGCAACGCCTGGCCCGCGCGCACATCGGGATCGTCCTCCGGCAACTCCAGCCCGACGCTGAAAAACTCCTTGTAGTCGGGCCGTTTCGCCTGATACATCGTGGCGTCGCCCAGCGCATTGAACCCGCGATGCCGCGGGTTCACCGCGGCGCGCCGCTTCGTTTCGACAGGAAACGCAAAGAACGTGCGCGCGGCGTGTTCCGCAGCATCGATCGCGGCCTGCCGCACACTA
>CALFSF010000303.1 GCA_937917025.1 uncultured Paraburkholderia sp. | reverse complement strand
TGCGGCCGCGCAGGCCTGAAGCGCCATATCTGCGTGGCCACGCCGACGGTGCAGCTTGACCCGATACCCAACCCGTTGGCACGCCACAATCAGACGGGCAGCGCGAGGAGGGCTTCGATGGCGTGTGTGTCGGCCGCGGGGACGGGCGTGAAGACGATCATGCTCAACCCTTCGGCGCCGTCCACGGCAAACGCCGAATATTCGAGCGTGATAGGACCGGCGAGGGAGTGTCGCAGACGCTTTGTTCCCACCCAGTGGCTGCGCACCTCGTTTTCGGCCCAGAGTTCGCGGAACGCCGCACTGGTGGCCAGCAGTTCGGCAAGAAGCGCCTCGGCTTCGGGGCAACCGCTCATGCGCGCGACGTCGATGCGAAAGACGCCAACCGCGAGGCGCGCGCTTTCTTCCCAGTCAGGCTGATGCGCGGGTGCGACCGGGTTGCTGAACAGGCGCCTGAGTACGTTGCGCTCGCGAACCGGCACGGCCGCGTAATCTCCCAGCACCGCGGTCGCGGCGAGGTTCCACCCGACGACATCCCACGTCGGCGTCTTCACGATCGCGGGACTGGTGCGCATGCCGTCGAGCACACGTTGCAGGCTGGGCGTCATCCGGGGCGGCGCCATCGCGTTGAGCGGCGGCGGCCGTTGCTGCCCGAGAAGGAAGAGCATCTCGCGACCGGCTGCATCGAGTTCCAGCGCGCGGGCGAGGCGCTCCAGCACTTCGCTCGACGGCGGCCCGCCGCGCCCCTGCTCCAGCCACGTGTACCACGCGACGCTGACGTTGGCCCGCATCGCCACTTCCTCGCGCCGGAGGCCCGGTGTGCGGCGACGGCTTTGTGCATCGGGCCCCGGTTGCAGGCGCGAGCGGCGATCGCGCAGGAAACTGCCTAACGAAGTAACCGGCAAGGTAACCGGGTCCGGCAAGGTGTTAACTGTCATAACGGTATACGTCCACGACTTTTACGGTTCGACGGTACACAGGAGAATGCGCTCATTCTTTCGCAACCAGTAAGAGGTCAGCATGCGTGTATTCGTAACAGGCGCTACGGGATTTATCGGTCAAGCCGTCGTGCGCGAGCTTGTCGCGGCAGGACATAGCGTACTCGGACTGGCGCGCAGCGACGCCGCTGCCAGTACTCTAGCGCGATTGGGTGTCGGAGTGCATCGCGGCGACGTGTCGGACCCGGAGAGCCTGCGCAGCGGCGCGGCCATGTCGGACGGCGTGATTCACACCGCCTTTATCCACGATTTCAGCCGGTTCGTGGAAAACTGCGAAACCGACCGGCGCGCGATCGTAGCGCTCGGTGACGCCCTCGTGGGCTCCGACCGGCCGCTTGTCATCACATCCGGTACTGCGCTGCCTCCGCTCGGGCGCGCGGTGACCGAAGAAGACTTGCCTGTGTCAGGACCGGATGCGATTCCGCGTGTCGCATCGGAAGAAGCCGCCGCGTCGG
The DNA here is from genome assembly GCA_937917025.1 of uncultured Paraburkholderia sp. Taxonomy (GTDB): domain Bacteria; phylum Pseudomonadota; class Gammaproteobacteria; order Burkholderiales; family Burkholderiaceae; genus Paraburkholderia. The sequence goes on along the minus strand of CALFSF010000303.1, from coordinate 3,450 downwards.
TCGCGGCGCGCGGCGTGCGCGTGTCGGTGGTGCGCCTTCCTCCGTCGGTTCACGGCGACGGCGATCACGGTTTTATTCCCCTTCTGATCGGCATCGCGCGTGACAAGGGCGTTTCGGCGTATCTGGGCGACGGAAGCAATCGCTGGCCTGCGGTGCATCGCCTTGATGCGGCGCGCGTCTTCAGGCTCGCGCTGGAACAGGGCGCCGCGGATGTCCGGTATCACAGCGTCGCTGACGAAGGTGTGCCGTTCAGGGATATCGCCGAAGCAATCGGCCGCGGGCTCAACGTACCGGTCATCGGCCTGCGCCCCGACGAGGCGTCGGATCACTTCGGATGGTTCGCGCATTTCGCCGCGATCGACAATCTGGCTTCGAGTCGGCGAACGCGGGAACAGCTGGGGTGGCAGCCGAAGGAACCCGGGCTGATTGCCGATCTCGACGGGACGGGTTATTTCGAACGCTGAATAGTCGCGACGGCGCGCCTACCGCATCGCATTCATGCGTCCCTCCGCGTTGGTTGCAACGGTGACCTCCTCCAGATTCTGCGGATACGGATAGTGCATGCCAAGCAGTTGACGCATCGTCGGACTGGCGCGCTTGACGAACGCTTCGCCCGCCATCGCCCTGAGATCTTCCATCGGCTTGACGAATTTCGGCAGGTATTGAATCAGCACCGCGCTACGATCCTGCGTGCTGCGATTGGGCATCGCACAATGCCACGTCGCGCCAAAGAACACGATGGCGTCGCCCGGCTCCGCGTCCATGCGCTCGCAGCGCTCGAAAAACCGGTCGGCTTCGGCCGGATAACGCAGTTCGTGCTGCGTGTGCGGCACAAACGCGGTCGCGCCTGTTTGCGCCGTGAACGGGTCGAGCGGAATCGTTACCTGCGCGTTAAGCGGAAACGACGCATTGATTGCGAGCGGAAACGATTCTGGCGCATGCAAATCCCAGTACGGGTAGTCGATATGCGGTTCCTGCCCGGGGCCATCCGGCAGAATGCGATTCGCCGCTATCGAACCCATGATGAAATCGCAACCCAGAAAACGCCGCATCGCATCGACGATCAGCGGCTGCTCCGACATCTGCGAAAACACATCGCCCTTGGCGAGCAGGTTCCAGACGCGTCGTTGCAGATGCAGGCGCTGTTCTTTGGCCGCCTGCCCCTGAAAGTGCGTGACGGTCTGCGCATGGTCTTCGGAATGCGCCATTACCACGCGCCGCGCTTCGGCGATCTGCGCTTCGCTAAAGAGCCCGCGAATGCGGATCGCGCCCGGGCCACGCATCAACGCTTCAACGATCCCGTCCGCTGTGGCAGCACTGCTATCGACACTGTTCACGACCGTCTCCTTCTCGATGCGCAGCGCTCGCGGCTGCGTCATGAACAAGCATAAGAGACGAGAGGGTCACGCTGCAAGAATAATTGCACACGATATTTTCATGGAATTTATTTTCCATTTCGAAAGCCTTATCCGGCGCGGCAACGCTTCCCTTTTGATGGCAAACCATCATTTTTCGAGGTGAAGGTCTGGAACGCTTCAACTATCGTTATCGCTAGCCGGACGAGCGTCCTTGCCGCCTCGCGTCATCGAGGCCGCCGGCCGTCAGTCGCCGGGCGGAAGATTTTCACGCAGCAGCACGGTCACTGGAATCTGCTGAGGAAGCGCGATGCCCGGATCGCGGTGATAGTGCCGCAGGACGATTTCGATCGAACGCATCGCTTCGCCCGCGGGATTCTGGTCGAGCACGGCGTCGAGTGTGCCTTCGATCAGCAGGCGCCGCGACGTTTCATTCAGCTCGTGGCCGATGAATACCGTCGCGCGCACGCGATCCAGCGCGAGGAGCGCCGCGCCGACGCCGTCGTCGCCGACGGAAATGTTGTAGATCCCGCGCAGGTCGGGATAACGCCGGAACGCATCGCGCGTCAGTCGTTCGGTCACGGCCGACTGCTCGCGGCTTTCGATCGTTTCGACGATGTCGCAATTCGGAAACCGGCGCCGCAGCACCGAACGAAAACCGCTTTCACGTTCTTCATGGCCGAGGAAATCATGCATGCCCGTGAGTACGAGCACCTTGCCGCCCGCGTCGCCAAGAAAGCGTCCCATGAGTTCGCCGGCCACGCGTCCCGCGCAGCGGTTGTCGATGCCGACGTACGCAAGCCGCCCTGTGCCCGGCAGATCGCTTGCAAGCGTGACGACCGGCATCGTGCGGCTCAGTTGCCGCAAGGCGGCCGTGATGTCGGGATGCTCGTAAGCCACGATCACGAGTGCGTCGGCTTTTTGCGTCGCGCGCCGGATCGTCTCGACGACACAGACGGGCTCGAGACTGTCGAAGTACGTCACCGCGCAGATCACGCGTTGCGTCTCGAACGTCTTTTGCGCCACCTCGAAACCGTGCTTCAGCGACACGTAATACTGCGCGACAGGCTGCTGCAAAAGAATGGCGATGCGCAGCCAGCGCACCGAAACGGAATCGAGCGCGCGATCGATCCTGAGCTTGCGCGCCCATTCGAGTACCGCCGTTTCCTTCTCGCGCGATACACCGCCGCGACCGTTCAGCACGCGATCGACGGTCGCTTCGCTCACGCCCGCGGCCTTCGCGATATCGGCCATGTTCGTTTTGCGGTGAGTCGCGCTGGAATTGCGGTTAGCCATGAATGGATCGTAAAGCCCGACAGGATCAGTAGCCGACGATGACACGATCATCGCATCACCACTGCGGCGCATCAAGCCGCGCATACCCGGTACCGTCGCGCGGGCATCGATCCGGAAAGTGACGGGCCTGCATGAATCAAACCTTGAGGCAGAGGCACAGAATGGGACAGTTCGACTCGAAGGTGGCCGTCGTCACCGGCGGATCACAGGGGCTCGGCGCGGCAATCGCGGCGCTGTTCGTGGAGCGTGGCGCGCGAGGCATCGTGATCTGCGGGCGCTCCCGGGAAAAAGGCGAGGCAAAGGCCGCCGGGCTCGGCGAAGCGGGTAGCGCCGAAGTGCGCTTCGTGCAGGCAGACCTGTCGCGCGTCGAGGACTGTCAGGCCGTGATCGCAAGCGCGGATCGACACTTCGGACGCGTGGACGTGCTCGTCAACGCCGCGGCGATGACCGATCGCGGCACGATACTCGACACAACGCCGGAGCGCTTCGACAGCATCTTCGCGACCAACGTCCGCGCGCCGTTCTTTCTCATGCAGGAGGCGGTGAAGATCATGCGCCGCGAGAAGACGGAAGGCACGATCGTGAATATCTGCTCGATGTCCGCCCTGGCGGGGCAACCGTTCATCTCGGCTTATTGCGCGTCGAAAGGCGCACTGGCGACGCTCACGCGCAACACGGCGTATGCGCTGCTGCGCAACCGCATCCGCGTGAACGGCCTGAATCTCGGCTGGATGGCGACTGACGGCGAAGACCAGATCCAGCGCACGTATCACGACGCATCGGATGACTGGCTCGCCGA
>CALFSF010000302.1 GCA_937917025.1 uncultured Paraburkholderia sp. | reverse complement strand
ACACGCACTGCCTGGACTTCGAACGATCAGTCCGTCACGGTGGACCGGTCGCGAAACAGCCGGGCCTCTTCACGAAGCCACTTCGTGAAGAGGCGAAGACCTTTTTTCGGGCGTGGCGATGACATCTCCACGAGGCGATAAGAGAAACCGGGCAGACAGGGGCCTTCGATCCGGCGCAGGCGTCCGGTGCGGAGTTCTTCGTCTATCAGCACATTGCTGCACATCAGCGGCCCTAGCCCACACTCGGCGGCATATAGCGCGAGCATTTCCTCGCTGTACCAGGAAATGCGAAAGTCGACCGTTTGATTGTGTTCGACAAGCGCGAGCCACGCGGACCAGTCCGGTGCATTCAGCGCGCGGTTTTCCCACTTATAGGCGAGCAATGGACGTTCGCGAAAGTCCTCGATCGTCGGGATACGATCCTCAGGACAAATACCACGATCCGCAACCGCGATATAACAGTCCTCCAGAATCACGGAATCCTGTTGATCCGTCTCGACGGGGCCGTACCGGATAGCAAGGTCGATATCTTCGGCACGCAGATCGACCGCTTTCTCCGAGCCGTGGATATGCACCATGACATCCGGGTGGATTGCGTTGAACTGCGATAGCCTCGGCATCAGCCAGCGCTCCGCAAAGGCACGGGTGGCCGAGATCTGGATCGAGTCTTCGTTTGCGGGAGCATTGACGACCTCGAATGCCTGGGCGATCTGGTCGAAGCCATCTCTCAGAATCGGATAGATCGTTTTGCCCACCGGCGTGAGCGTGACGGCACGGCCGGTTCTTTCGAAGAGTTTGTGGCCTATGCGTGCCTCGAGTTGTCGAATCTGGTGGCTCACCGCCGTGATCGTCACCGACAGCTCAGCCGCGGCTGCAGTAAAGCTCTGGTGCCGGGCTGCAGCCTCGAATGCGCGGATCGAATTGAGCGGTGGCAACTTGCGCATGGCGAAATACCTTCATCCGGAAGTCGGCTGGTTGCAGTGAATGGATTTTACCGAATAAAGCAGTGCGTACTCGCCCAAGCTGTCGAATAGTGTGCGTCGGTGGGCATCATCCCGTTGACTGCCGTGACATCCTGCGGGCAGGCCGACATCACGATGATGAGATCCATCTCCGCGCGCAGCGCGACGTACTGGCCTGCCTCGCTGACTGGCGGCGCGAATTCGAGCCGACCATTCCCATGCACGGGCACGTTCATGAACAGGTTCAGCGGACACGGCGTTTCTTTCGACCTCAGGCCGAGACTCGCGAGCGCGGCGGCGAGGTTGTCGGTGCAGCTGTCATGACGGCCGGCGACACCCAGTTGCTCATAACGGTGCTTGTCGCAGGCCGCGATCAGCGTGTCGTGCACGCCTGGCGTCGTGTCTTCGACAAGCGTCAGGATGGCCCGGCGATGGTTCGTGAGCAGTGTGTCGCCTACCTTCGGCACGAGCTTCAACATCGACGCACGGCTATGCTCCATCGACATCGATTCGCCGACGTCTTCCTGGTTGAACGCCCACGTGTCGACCACCTGGTGACCGTGCGTGTTGATGACCTTGATCGTCATGCCTCTGGCAAGCCTGACGGCCACGCCGCTACGCGCGGGAATACGGATGAGCGCGCTGTCGGCGCGGCCGGATATCGTGTTCATTGGCTGTTCTCCACGGAAATTTCATTGGATACGTCAAGTCAGCAGCGCTGACTCGACCGCGAGGCACGTGCGCAACAGTCGATCGTCGTGCCCCTGCTGGACGGAAAAGAGCACCGACGTGGGCAGACCCTGTCGATCGACACCAGACGGCATGGCGACACCGGGCATATCGAGGAGGCTACCTGGCATCGTAAGCGAAAGCGTCTCCAGATTGATTGCGGCAAACAGGCGGTCATCGGCCTCGAGCGCGGCAAGCGATGGGGCAACATGCTTGACCGTGGGCGTGACCAGTACAGCGTCGCCGAGTTCGTGCAGCATGTTCAGCATCAGTTCGGCGCGCAGCGCACGGATGCGTGCTTCCGCGTGCCGATCGATGCCTTTGGCGGCTAGCAGCCGGTTTCGAACACGACGGTCGATCTGATCGCCGCGCTCGCCTTCGACGACTTGCTGAAGCAGAGACCACGCCTCGATGGCCCCGAGCCAGCCCTGTGCCGCAATCACCTCACGCGTGCGCATGAGCGCTTCGACGGGGCGTTCTTCCACGCGCGCGCCGCATTGACGCAACCGTGCCATCACGCCACGCAAATTCCGCACGACGTCCGACTGGAGCGTCGGCTCCTCGAGAACCGACGCATCGACGACAAACCGGACCTGCTCCAGCGGCGCAGCACGCGTCTCGGGATTCGCGCACCCGCGCATCGCGCCGTCGAGGAGCACACAGTCTTCGACGGTACGGGCGAGTGGCCCGAGGCTATCGAGGGTGACGGCGAGCGGGTGTGTGCCGCGCATGTCGTAACGGCCGGTCGATGCACGAAAGCCGACCAGTCCGTTGAACGCCGCCGGTACACGGATCGACCCGGCGGTATCGGTTCCGATCGCCGCTGTCACGAGGCCGCGTTGCACCGCGATCGCGGACCCGGACGAAGAACCGCCCGGCGCACGCGGCGCTGCGGCATCGAAGTCCGCAGTTGGCGTGCCGAAGTGCGGATTGAGCCCAAGACCCGAGAAGGCGAATTCGCTCAGGTTCGTCTTGCCAACCGGAATCATGCCCACTGCCCGCATCGCGGTAATCACGGCGGCATCCCGGGATGCCGGCGGCGAGTCGATCCGTGTGATCGATCCGGCAGTCGTTCTGCTACCTGCCACGTCGATCATGTCTTTTACGGCGAACGGCATGCCGTCGAGCCGGCCAAGCGGTGCGCCCAGGCTGCGCCGGTGTGCGGATTCCACAGCGGCGTCGTGCGCCCACTCGATGAACGAGATGAAGATGCCACGCGCCGCGCGCGATTTCCTGATCGCGGTGCTGACCAGATCGACCGCGTCGATGCTTCCATCGTGCAGCTTCAACGCAGTCCCGGCCATCGTCAAATGGGTATGCATGGACGTTCGAGTCGTAACGGGCTTCTAGCGATCGCCCGTCAATTGACGGACCAGCACCGGTACCGCGGCGAACGCGTCGGCGACCGACGCTTGATGTCGTGCGTCGTCGAATTCCTGATAGCTGATGCTGATCACGTGGCTTTCTTCAACGCCCAGATAGTGCGCGCAGGTCAGGATGTGGGTTTCCAGGTGATTCATCTTCTCGCGGACGCCGCCGGGCCCGAATCCAAACTCACCATGCGAACTCAGAACGACGAGCTTCTTGCCGCGCATGACTGGCTCCAGCGGAAAGTCCCCGCGAGCGAGATCGAAAGTGAACGTCTTGCCGATACGAATGACCTTGTCGAACCATGACTTGAGTGCCGCCGGCATCCCGTAGTTATACATCGGCGTGCCGATCACGATCAGATCCGCGCGGTCGACCTCATCGATCAGTTCGTCGGACAGACGCATTGCCTCGCGTTGCTCCGGCGTGACGCTCTCTTGAGGAGTGAAGACGGCAGCGATCCACTCTTCCGTGATGATGGGCGGCGGATTGGCTCCGACGTCACGGGTAATGATTTCCGCGGCGGGCTCGAACCGGGTCCAGGCATCGATGAAGGCGCCGGAAAGCCTGCGGCTAAGCGACCGGCCATTGCGCGCGCTGGCATTGATGTGAAGAAGCGTAGTCATGGCGTGTGTATTCCTTTGCTTGCTAAAACTAAAAGAACAGGAACACCGATTTAGCCATGACCCTTTCGTTAGCGCGATTGATGAATTTTTCCTGCGCGTTGAGAAAAACTCAACCGGCACGGGCGCGTGGCGGATGTCGCGTTTTTCTCAACCACCGTTGAGAATTCATCGATTTCGCCGTTTATTTGTCTCCGCTTAAATCCACAGCGAGCGAATCAGAGTCGCGATCTCAGGAGGAGACAGTCGTGTCAAACGATCAGATAGCGCAAGCGAATGCGAACACCGGCACCGACGTGCACGGTATAGAGCCCGTGCCGGGCGAAAGCAGAACATCCGGACAGCTGGACCAGTTCTGGATCTGGGCCGGTGCGAACGTCGCACCGATCAACTGGGTGCTGGGGGCAATCGGCATCCAGCTGGGTTTGAGTCTTGTCGAGACGCTGGCGATTATCGTGACCGGCAATGTACTGGGATGTGCATTGTTCGGCGCGATGTGCGTGATCGGACATCGCTCGGGTGTTCCGCAAATGGTGCTGTCGCGGCTGGCTTTCGGCCGGCGCGGCGCGTGGCTGCCCACGTTCATGCAGGTGTTGATGCCAATGGGATGGGTGGCGATCAACACGTGGATTGTTCTGGACCTCGCGGTTGCCGCGCTCGATCGTATGGGAATGAGTGGCGGCATCGAACTCAAGTATGTCATTGCGATCGCGGTCATGCTGATCCAGGTGGGCATCGCGACGTGGGGCTTTCACGCGATCCGGTATTTCGAGCGTTACACGATGCCGTTCGTGCTGGTCATCATGGTTGTGATGACCGTGCTTGCCTTCACGCATGTCGATGTCCACTGGCACGTTTCAACCGCGCGCGGTATCGGCAAGCTTTCCGCAGTGAGTAAGCTGATGACCGCTATCGGCATCGGCTGGGGCATTTCCTGGCTCGTCTATGCATCGGATTACACGCGCTTCACGAAACCGCAATTGAGCAGCCGGCAGGTATTTCGCGCGACCTCGCTCGGCATGTTCGTTCCGACTGTCTGGCTCGCTTTTCTGGGGGCTGCGATCGCGTCGGCGGGAAGCGGTGCCGATCCGGCCCAGCTCATCATCGCCGTGTTCGGCGCGATGGCGTTGCCCGTCCTGCTCGTGCTCGTCCACGGTCCGATCGCGACCAATATTGTCGTCATCTATTCGGCGGCACTCGCCACGCTGTCGCTGGATGC
>CALFSF010000301.1 GCA_937917025.1 uncultured Paraburkholderia sp. | reverse complement strand
TCGCTCTATCTGTTTGAACACGTCCACGGCGAGTCGCGCGAACGTGGGCAGGCGATGGTGGATCTGCTCGCCATGTACGAAGCGAAGGGGCTCTTTCTCGGCGCCGGCGAACTACCCGACTACCTGCCCGTTTTCCTGGAGTTCCTGTCTCACGAGACACCGGCGCAAGCGCACGCGCTGCTGGGCGAAATCGCCGATATCAACCGGCAGATCGCTACCCGGCTGGCCGAGCGCGGAACGCCGTATTTCGCGGCCGTTGCGGCGTTGTTGCCACTCGCTGGCGAAGCGCCGCTGTCGAACGCGGATGCGGCCGAAAGCGACGACGAATCCACGCGCGAGATCGATGGCGAAGCGCTCGATCGCGAGTGGCAGGAGGAGCCGGTGAGCTTCCTGGGCGCGCAAGCACCTTTGTCGAAGGAGCCGCAGCCGATCCAGTTTTACGACAAAAGACCGTCACGTTAGCCACATGAACGAGGACGGGCAGACTTCCGTGCTCACATTCAACGCATCAGAGAACAGGATCCTGGCTGGAGAAACCTCATGAGTCAGCATTTCATCAACGCATTGCTGTTTGGCATCTATCCTTATGTGTGTCTCGCGATCTGGCTGCTGGGCAGCCTGATCCGTTTCGATCGCGAGCAGTACACCTGGAAGAGCGATTCGTCGCAACTGCTCCGACGCCGTCAACTGCGCCTTGGAAGCAATCTGTTTCACGTCGGCGTATTGATCGTGATCGGCGGCCACTTCGCCGGGTTCCTTGCGCCTCACTGGATGGTGTCGCCCTTCCTGAACGCCTCCCAGCATCAATGGCTCGCGGTGGGGGTGGGCGGCGTCGCGGGCATCGTCGCGATCATCGGGCTGTCGATACTCGTGTACCGACGCCTGTCCGATCCGCGCATCCGCATCAATAGCGCCCACGCGGACATTCTCGTGCTGGTGATGCTGTGGCTGCAGCTGGCACTCGGGCTATGCACGATTCCCCTGTCGCTGGCGCATATGGACGGCGCGATGTTCGAAACCCTGAGCGACTACGTGAAGGGCATCGTCACGTTTCAACCGGGGGTCGCGGACCTCGTGCTCGGGGCGCCGCTCGTCTACAAGGTCCATATCGCGCTCGGCTTCACGATCTTCCTCGTTTCCCCGTTCACCCGTCTCGTTCACATCTGGAGCGGCATGGCGACCGTAAGTTACCTGGTGCGTCCCCACCAGATCGTCCGCAAGCGCTAACGCGAGGAATGTCCCATGTCGGAAAATCGCGATGTTTCGCCCGCGCCCGCCACGCTTGATGTGCTTAGCGTCAACGGTACCGTGATCGAAGCCGCTGCCATTGCAGCGGAATCCGCGTTGCATGCGGACGAGCCGGATCCCGACCACGCCGCGCGCCGGGCGCTGGTCGTGCGTGAACTGCTCACGCAGCGTGCCATTGCATCAGGTCTGCTCGCGAACGGCGCCAGTCTCGACGACGAAACCATTGACCGCCTGCTGGAACGGGAATGCACGACGCCGGTTCCTTCCGCCGAGGAATGCCAGCGCTACTACGCAGCGAACACGCAGAAATTCCGCAGCCCGGAACTGGTCTTCGCGCGCCATATCCTCTTTGCGTTGACCGAAAAGGCCGCGATGACACGGGTCCGCGCCCGCGCCGAAGAAGCGCACCGCGAACTCGCGCAGCATCCCGACCGGTTCGAAGCGCTCGCCCGGACGTTATCCAATTGCCCGTCCGGGCAGGTCGGCGGCAATCTGGGGCAACTGGCCCGGGGTGAGAGCGTGCCGGAATTCGACGCGGCCGTTTTCGGCAATCAGCACATCGGCCTGTTACCGGGACTCGTCAACACGCGCTATGGCTTTCATATTGTCTGGGTGGAGCGTCGCATCGCGGGTGAAACCCTTCCGTTTGAAGCGGTGCAGGCGACCATCGAACGCTATCTCTCGGGGCATGTCCGGCACAAGTCGATTCAGCAATATCTGAATCTGCTCGCATCCAGCGCCGAACTGTGCGGCATCGCGCTGGACGTGCGCCCCGGCCTGTTGTTGCAATAGCGGCTGGCCGCAGCCTTTCGGTACGCGTCCGGCGCTCCCGCCCCAACCTTGACCGATGACATCCACGTGTAATCGTTATCGTTGTCGTCCTGCTCTGGAGCAGTTATGAGTTCACAAAAAAGCCCCATAGTGGTTCTATGTGTCACGACGCTGGCCTTTCTGGTCTGCTTCGTCGTCTGGATGATGTTCGGCGTGCTCGGCATCGAGCTGCGAACCGAGCTTGGACTCAACAGCACGCAGTTCGGGCTGCTGACGGCCACACCGGTTCTGACGGGCGCGTTGCTGCGTGTGCCGCTCGGGATCTGGACGGACCGCTTTGGCGGCCGCGTCGTGATGACGCTATTGCTCGTCCTCTGCGCCATCCCCGTGTTCCTGATCGCCTACGCGACGGCGTTCTGGCAGTTCCTCGCGATCGGCCTGTGTCTCGGCGCGGTCGGCGCATCGTTCGCGGTGGGCACGCCATATGTCGCGCGGTTTTTCCCGCCCGAAAAGCGCGGCTTTGCGATGGGATTCTTTGGCGCCGGCACGGTCGGCGCCGCCGTCAATCTGTTCGTCACGCCGTCGCTGCAGACGGCATTGGGTTGGCGCGCTGTCCCGAAGATCTACGCGATCGCGCTCCTCGTCACCGCGCTGATCTTCTGGCTGGGCTCCGCAACCGACCCGGGCGCGGGTAAATCGTCGGGCCCCTGGTACACGCAGTTTCGGGTGCTGAAAGACGCGAGGATATGGAAGTACTGCCAGTACTACTCGATCTGCTTCGGCGGCTTCACCGCGCTGTCGCTGTGGATCCCGCAGTATCTGAAGGGCGAATTCGGCTTTTCGGTCGTCACCGCCGCGGCACTGGCCGCCGGCTTTTCGCTGCCGGGTTCGGTGTTGCGCGCGCTCGGCGGCACGCTGTCCGACCGCTTCGGCGCGCACAAGGTGACGTGGTGGGGATTGTGGGTCGCGTGGGTGTGTCTCTTCCTGTTGTCGTACCCGGATACCTCTTTCGTGGTGAGCACCATCGACGGCCCGCGCAGCTTTCATATCCATCTGGGCGTCCCGGTCTTCATCGGCCTTCTGTTCATTCTCGGCGTGGTGTTCGCGTTCGGCATGGCGTCGACGTTCAAGTACGTCGCCGACGACTTCCCGGAGCAAATGGGTGTCGTCACCGGCATCGTCGGGCTGGCGGGCGGACTGGGCGGCTTCCTGCTACCGATCCTGTTCGGTGTGATTCTCGACTGGCTTGGCGTTCGCTCGAGTTGCTTCATGTTCCTGTACGGCATCGTCTGGGTGTCGCTGATTCTGCTGTATCAATCCAGCGTGCGGCAGGTCCACATCGACGGAACCGCTTCGCAGTGACGCAGTGACGCCGCCGACGTACCGCGCCCTGCCCGAACGACACCACATGGATGATTGACGATGAGCATTTCGAGTTTTGATGAACTGATTCGCGTCGCGCGGCAACAACCCGAACCCCAGCGTCTGTTGTTCGTGTTTACCACGGTCGAATTGCCCGCCGACTGCACGCCCGAGGAGCGCGCCCGCTTCGAAGCGTGCAAAGGCGGCGCGCTCACACCGCTGATGTGCGTGGACAAGACACCCGAGGAACTCGGCACGTTTAGTGATCTGCTCGAAGAGTCGCGACAGGTTCTGCAGGAATGGGCCATCGTCTTCGTCGCGGCGCTCTCAGGTAAAAATGGGTGTGCGCCGCGGACTGAAGACGCAGAAGCACCGTTGAACAGGATGGTGGAATCGATCAAAACCGGGTCCATCGGCATGTTCATTCCATTCGATGCGCATGGCCATCCCGTGCTATTCGGTCCGCACTGAGGTGTCGTCGGACGCCTGAAGGAAACAGCGCGCATGCGCCGCGCCTCTCGTGAGCCCGGCACCGGATCGCCGCCCGGTTCCGGGCGCTAAACGCATGCGGCTGAGGAGAAACAGTTTGCCAGGTACAATTCGGCAGCGTCGCTTTCCCACCTGATCCGAATTCTCTATGCGCAATCCTGCCCGGGCCTTTCTCCTCGGCCCGCTTTTGAAGGGCGTGTCACGCTCCTTCTACCTCACGCTGCGCGTATTGCCCGCCGGCATGCGCGACCCGATCGGTCTCGCGTATCTGCTGGCCCGCGCCGCGGACACGATTGCGGATACCTCGTTGATTCCGCCAGGGCAACGGCTGGAGATGCTGCTTGCGCTGCGTGAGCAGGTGAACGGCACAACGGCGGACGATGGCCGTCTGGCACGGATGGCCGCGCAAGTGGCGGCGCAGCAGACGCATTCGGATGAAAAAGTCCTGCTCGAATCACTCGGCCCCGCGCTCGACGTGCTGGCTCAACTGGGCAAATCCGATCGCGACGCGGTACGCGGGATCGTCACGACGCTCACCGAAGGCATGGAATTCGATCTGCGCACGTTTCCGGATGAGGCGTCGGGGCACATCGTTGCACTGCGCGAATTCGGGGAACTCGACCGGTACACGTATCTGGTGGCGGGATGTGTCGGCGAATTCTGGACGAAGATGACCTGGGCCCATATGCCGGGCACGCTC
>CALFSF010000300.1 GCA_937917025.1 uncultured Paraburkholderia sp. | reverse complement strand
TTCCGATCGCGGCGCCGACGCCGGCGCTGCGCGAACTGCTGAAGCCGCTTGTCGACGCCCATCCGGGTCTTGCCTTGACGATCACCGACGGCCAGTCGCAGACTGCGATGACCGCCGCCGATGCGATTCTCGTCAAAAGCGGCACGGTGACACTGGAAGCCGCGCTGCTCAAGAAGCCGATGGTAATCTCATACAAGGTGCCCTGGCTGACGGGCCAGATCATGCGGCGGCAGGGTTATCTGCCGTACGTCGGCCTGCCGAACATTCTGGCGGGGCGTTTCGTGGTGCCGGAGATTCTCCAGCATTTCGCGACGCCTGAAGCGCTTGCCGACGCCACGCTGACGCAGCTGAACGATGAAGCGAATCGCCGTACGCTCACGGAAATTTTCACGGAAATGCATCACGTGCTGAAGCAGAACACGGCCCAGCGCGCCGCGGAAGTGGTGACGGGCATCATCGAAGCCCGCAAGGAGCGGCGATGACCGCTGCGCGCTCGCCGCGTCGGAAGCCGGTCGCGGGAGGCGTCGCGGCGGCGCGCCAGGCCGGGCTGAACTTCGATTCGGACGTCGAGATCATCTGCGGCGTCGATGAAGCCGGCCGGGGTCCGCTGGCGGGCCCCGTGGTGGCCGCCGCGGTGATTTTCGATCCGGCGAAGCCGATGATCCGTGGCCTCGACGATTCGAAGGCGCTCACGGCAAAAAAGCGCGAGGAGTTGTACGACAAGATCGTCGATCGCGCACTGGCGTTCTGCGTCGCGTCGGCTTCGGTCGAGGAAATCGATTCGATCAACATCCTGCACGCCACCATGCTCGCGATGAAGCGCGCCGTCGAAGGGCTCGCCGTGACGCCGACGCTCGTCAAGATCGATGGCAACCGCTGTCCGGTGCTGAGCATCCGCAGCGAGGCGATCATCGGCGGCGATGCGCTCGTGAAGAGCATTTCGGCTGCGTCGATTCTGGCGAAAGTCACCCGTGACCGCCTGTTGCTCGACTTGCATCAGGTCTATCCCGTGTACGGCTTCGACGCCCATTCGGGCTATGGCACGCCACAGCATCTGGCCGCGCTCTTCGAACACGGTCCGTGCGAACATCATCGGCGCTCGTTTGCGCCCGTGCGCGAGGCGCATGCCCGGCTGGGCCTGCCGGTCAGGCTGCCGGACACCGTGCCCGTCGTGTTGCCGTCGCTGCGCGACGACGCGTTTGAAGGCGCGCTCGACGACGCCTCCGGCAACGCTTTCGGCGACGGCGCTCCCGCGTTCTGAAAGACGCTCCGACTGAAGCGGCGCCCTGACTCCCCGAACCTTCGCGACTACCTGTGAAAGCCATCACCTCGCGGGACAACCCGCTCTACAAACGCCTGAAAGCGCTGGCCGGCTCGACGCACCAGCAGCGGCGCAGCGCGCACGCGTTACTCGAAGGCTTTCACCTCGCGAGCGCGTATCTCGATGTCGCGGGCCAGCCGGAGACGTGCGTCGTCACCGAAGGCGCGCTGCGTCATGAAGAAGCGCGGGCGATCGTGTCGCGCATCGACGCGCAGCGCGTCGTCACGCTGCCGGATGCGCTCTTCGGCCAGCTTTCGAACGTGGTGCATGGCGTGGGCATCCTGCTGCTCGTCGAGAAGATCGACGTGCCGCTGCCGGACAGGGTCACGCAGACCTGCGTCGTGCTCGATGGCGTTCAGGACGCGGGCAACGTCGGCTCGATCCTGCGCAGTGCCGCAGCCGCGGGCGTGTCGCACGTGTTCTGCGCGCCGGGAACGGCGTACGCGTGGTCGTCGAAGGTGTTGCGCTCAGGCATGGGCGCGCATTTTCTGCTGGAGATTCACGAGGACGTGGAAGCCGGCGCGCTGATCGAACGGCTCGACGTGCCGGTCACGATCACCGATTCGCACGGCGCCAGGGCGATCTACGACTGCGATCTGTCTGGCCCGCATGCATGGGTGTTCGGCAACGAAGGTGCCGGCGTGTCGCAGCCGTGGCGCGACGCGGTCACGCATCGGGTCACGATTCCGCAGCCAGGCGGCATGGAATCGCTGAACGTGGCCGCGGCCGCTGCGGTGTGTCTCTTCGAGCAGTGCCGCCAGCAGCGCGGCGTGTGATCATTGCGACCGGCCCGCGCCCGCGCGCGGACACCCGCCATCCGCAATCCACAATCAATACGACGAACGGTCGAGCTTGATTTCCTGCAGGATCGTCGTCGCGATTTCCTCGATCGACTTGTGCGTCGACGAGAGCCACTTGATCCCTTCACGCCGCATCATCGATTCCGCTTCGTTGATTTCGTAGCGGCAGTTCGCGAGCGCCGCGTACTTGCTGCCCGGACGCCGCTCGTTGCGGATCTCCGACAGACGCTGCGGATCGATCGACAGCCCGAACATCTTCTGACGATGCTCGAGTAGCGGCGTAGGCAGTTTGCCGCGCTCGAAGTCTTCCGGGATCAGCGGATAGTTCGCCGCTTTCACGCCGTATTGCATCGCGAGGTAGAGGCTCGTCGGCGTCTTGCCGCTGCGCGACACGCCGACCAGGATCACGTCTGCGTCGGCGAGATTGCGGTTCGACTGGCCGTCGTCATGCGCGAGCGAGAAGTTGATGGCCTCGATCCGGTTCTTGTATTCCTCGGTGTCGGCGTTCTGGTGCCCGCGGCCCATCGCGTGGCTCGACTTCAGTTCCAGTTCCTGTTCGAGCGGCTCGACGAAGGTCTGGAACATGTCGAGCACGAGCGCGTTGCAATCCTTGACGATATTGTTCGACGCGCTGTCGACGAGCGTCGTGAACACGATCGGCCGGCGGCCTTCGTGCTGGCCGGCCTCGTTGATCTTTTCGAGCGTGGCGTAGGCTTTTTCCGTCGAATCGACAAAAGGCACGCGGACCAGACGGAATTTCTGGTCGAACTGGGAAAGGATCGAATGCGCGAAGGTTTCGGCAGTGATCCCGGTACCGTCGGAGACGATGAATACAGTGGGCGGCATCGCAGGAAGAGGGAACGTGAGCGGAGAAGCACGCTCGAAAGAAACATCGCTGCCTGATTCGCCGCGCGCGGTTCGGCTTCGCGCGGGCGGCGTCGCAGCAGCGCGCCGTGTGGCCACCAAACGCATTCCGGCTGTGGGTGCGGACCTCGTAAAGGCCCGCCCGACAGTCCGGGACGCGGTTCGAGGCGCTATTCTCTGCCGACCGTCACATTTCGGGAGTCGGCACGGTAGAATAGCGGCAACCTGTTGGATAAGCAATTGCAGCAATTCGTGTCGATGCCGGGTGTTTCGTTTGCATTACACGGCGAATAGCGTCAAGTTCGCGGAATTTTCTGCTTCCTCGCGCATCGGCGAGTCTGCGCTCGATCCTTCGTGCGATTGCTTCTCCAACAGGTTGTGCAAGACGCGCCACCGCTTCTTACAGGCGGCCGCGTCCGGGCCCACTTGCACAGCCGTGAATTTCTTTCACACTTAGGGGCTTGTATGACTAACGCAGTTAATGTCGCAAAGGATCAGGCGTATGTAGTTCCGTTCGAGCAGTTGCGGATGACCGATGTGGAGATCGTGGGGGGCAAGAACGCCTCGCTCGGCGAGATGATCAGTCAACTCGCCGAAGCAGGCGTGCGCGTGCCGACCGGTTTCGCCACGACGGCGCTCGCATTCCGCGATTTCCTGCATCACAACAGCCTCACCGAGCGCATCGCAAAGCGTCTGGAGACGCTCGACATCGACGACGTGAAGGCGCTTGCCGAAGCGGGCAAGGAGATCCGTCAATGGATCGTCGACGCGCCGCTGCAGCCGCGTCTCGAGGCGGAAATCCGCGCGGGCTTCGACACCCTTCAGAACAGCTCGCCCGAAGAGCTTTCGTTCGCGGTCCGTTCGTCGGCGACGGCGGAAGATCTGCCGGACGCTTCGTTCGCCGGCCAGCAGGAAAGCTACCTCAACGTGGTCGGCATCGACGACGTGCTCGATCGCATGAAGCACGTGTTCGCGTCGCTGTATAACGA
>CALFSF010000299.1 GCA_937917025.1 uncultured Paraburkholderia sp. | reverse complement strand
ACGCGCCGACGTTCCCTCTCGTCGTCGGTCATGAGTTTGGCGGCACGGTTGTCGAAGGCGCGTCGGACCGGCGTCTGGCACCTGGCACACTCGTCGCGGTGAACCCCCAGATCGCGTGTGGCCGCTGCGAGTACTGCAATCTGGGGCGGCCGACACTGTGCGTGAACCGGCGTCTGATGGGCGGCAAGATCGACGGAGGGTGGGCTGAGTATGTGAGCGTGCCCGAGCGCAACCTGTTCGCGCTTCCGCCCGGCACACACCCGGCGATATCGGCGCTCGCCGAGCCGCTGAGTGTCGCCACCCACGCCGTCTGCGAGCGCGTGGTGCCGCAACCCGGGGATGTGGTGGTCGTGATCGGCGCCGGTCCGATCGGACTGTTGTGCCTCGTGCTTGCGCTGGCTGCCGGTGCGTCGAAAGTGTTCGTGACGGGTATCGGTGCCGACCGGGCGCGGCTCGACCTGGCGAGAAAGCTGGGCGGCATCCCGATCGACGTCGACGCGGAAGATCCGCTCGCGATCGTGCGCGACGCCCAGGCGGACGGCGCTGACATCGTCTACGAGACAAGCGGCAGTCACGCGGTCATCACACAGGCCGTCAGTCTTGCCCGCCGGACAGGACGTATTGGCCTGATCGGCTTGTGCCATTGCGAAAGTCATTTCCTGCTGACGCCGCTCGTGTTGCGCGAGATCTCGCTGATCGGTTCGCGCGGCTATAACGACACCACGTGGACCGTGATGATGCGTGTGCTGCCGTCCATCGAGGAGAAAGTGCTCGCGCTCGTGTCGCACACGATGCCGCTCGCGCGCTTCGAAGACGCGCTGTCGCTCGTCGAAAGCAAGGAAGCGAACAAGGTCATCCTGCTGCCGCAGGCCTGAAACGCAACGCAAACCTGGATGTAATCCAG
This sequence comes from uncultured Paraburkholderia sp., assembly GCA_937917025.1. Taxonomy (GTDB): domain Bacteria; phylum Pseudomonadota; class Gammaproteobacteria; order Burkholderiales; family Burkholderiaceae; genus Paraburkholderia. Next base: position 18,087 of record CALFSF010000299.1, on the reverse strand, counting down.
ACACAAAAGGAAATTAAACGATGAGTCTTCTGGGACGCGCATTCCTCGGCATCTGGCACAACATCGAGATCGACTGGCGCGACGAATACGACGCCTGGCATACGCGCGAACACATGCCCGAACGTGCCGGCATTCCCGGTTTTCTGCGCGGTCGCCGGTATATCAACTATGCTCTAAAATCGCACGTCTGCTTCACGCTGTACGAAGCCAGTCACGCCGAGACATTCCGCTCGCCCGCCTATCTGGCGAGGTTGAACGCGCCGACCGAATGGACGCAGCAGGTTCAGCCGCACATGCCGGATTTCGTGCGCGGCGCATTTCGTCCGTCGGTGTCGCTGGGCGAAGGCATTGGTGGCGCGATGGCCACGTTGCGTATCGTTGCCGGTGGCCCGGATCAGCGCGCGCTTCTGCCGCGGCTCACCGAGTGTGCGTACGCCGTGAGCGCGATGCAGGGCGTCTGTGGCGTGCACGTCGGGCAGGCGCTGAACGACGTGGCTTCCGCACCGACAAAGGAGTCGAAAGTGCGTGGCGACACCGACCAGCGCACGGACGACTTCGTGATGATGGTTGAAGGAATATCATCGGGCGATCTCACCGCGAGGATGGACGCCATTCGACAGTTGCTACGCGATGCCGCCGAACTGAAGGTCACCGCCGACGTTTACCCGCTCGCGTATTCGCTGACCGCCGACGGACAGTAACCCGCATCACGAAGCAGCCGGGAACAGCGCTGCGTCCGCCTGCCGATACACGGCCCATGACAGGAAGCGCCCGACGAGGCGATCTAACCCAGCACAGGCGATGCCTGAAGGAGACAGTATGGCAACGGAAACAGCATCGGACGCGAGCCCAGCGGCTGCGGGAGTTCAGGCGCAGCGCCGCACGCGGGTCAGGTTCGGCATTCTCGCGCTGCTCGCGATCGGCACCGCGATCAATTATCTCGACCGCTCCGTGCTCGGGATTGCCGCACCGGGACTCAGCAAGGAGTTGGGTCTGTCGGCGGTGGCGATGGGCTTCGTCTTCTCGGCGTTTTCGTGGACCTATACGCTCGCGCAGATACCTGGCGGGATCTTTCTCGACCGGTTCGGCGCGAAGCTGACCTATTTCCTGTCGGTTACGTTCTGGTCGTGCTTTATCCTTTTGCACGGCTTCGCCAGCAACCTTGCCACGCTGCTTGGCTACCGGTTCGGTCTCGGCGTCGCGGAGGCACCGTGCTTTCCCGCCAATAGCCGGATAGTCGCGCACTGGTTCCCGCAGCAGGAACGCGCACGGGCAACGAGCATCTACACCGTTGGCGAATATGTCGGGCTGGCCTTTCTGAGTCCGCTGCTGTTCGCCGTGATGGGCAGCTACGGCTGGCGCTCGCTGTTCATTCTGGTGGGCGTCATCGGATTGCTGTTCGGGCTGCTCTGGTGGCGGTGTTACAGGGAGCCGCATCACAGCAGGTCGGTGAATCAGGCGGAACTGGAGTACATCCGTGAGGGCGGCGGACTTGACTCCGGGCATAGCGAAAAAGGCGAGCCGTTCTCGTGGTCCAATTTCCGGAAACTCTTGCGCTACCGGCAGATCTGGGGCGCGGGCATTGGGCAGTTCGCGGGTAACGTGACGCTGGTGTTCTTCCTGACGTGGTTTCCAACTTACCTCGTCACCGAACGCCACATGGGTTGGCTGAAAATCGGCTTCTTTGCGGTCATGCCCTTTCTTGCCGCTGCCGTGGGCGTGCTTGCCGGCGGGTGGCTGTCCGACAAACTGCTGATCCGGAGCGGCTCTGCAAATCTGGCGCGCAAGCTGCCGATTACCGGCGGTCTGCTGCTCGCATCCACGATCGTCAGCGCGAACTGGGTGCAAAGCGATCTGGCGGTGATCGCCATCATGTCGGTCGCCTTCTTCGGGCAAGGCATGGTGGGTCTCGGTTGGACTGTCATTTCGGACGTTGCGCCAAAGCATCTGATCGGGCTGTCGGGCGGCCTGTTCAATCTCTGTACCAACTGTGCTGGCATCATCACGCCGCTCGTGATCGGCTACATCGTCGCGGCGACCGGTTCGTTCGTATGGGCGCTGGTGTTTGTCGGCGCGATGGCGCTCGTCGGTGTGTTCTCCTACATCTTCGTGCTGGGCGATGTTCGCCGGATTGACATCGATGCGTGAGACAGGCTTAAAAGGTATGGGGCAGCGATAGGGGTATTGGGGTGGTTGCCTGCTATCGCTGGAATAATCCGGAAGGGAGTACTCGCGCGCGGCGGGTCTGCTACGCGAGCAGCCTCGCCGCTTCCTCCATCTGGGCGTTTTCGAATGCCGGCGCAAAGGCATCGAGGTCCTCGTCCGTCATGCCGACTGGCGCGGACTTCGCAACACGCGTCCAGTCCCGTACGGCCTGGTAGACCTCGGCCAGAACCCGCGTGGCCTCGGCATCCGACAGGCGGAAGTACGATGCCGCCTCGAACACGGCTCCCATGGAGTCGACCGGGCCGTATTCTTCGCTCAGCCACAGCTTCAGCTCGGGATCCTTGTCCGGAAACGGATTGAGGTCAAACGCCGGTGCGAGCCGCCACTGGCCGTGCTCCACATGCAGGAACCCATGGTTCTGCACGTGGTCGTCGACGTTCGTGATGAGCAGGTTGAATACCAGCCGCCGCCACAGTTCCTCCAGATCGTGCTTCGGGTCAACAGAGCGCGCGATGATGACGTCGGCTATTTCGGTGTAGGCATGGTCCTCCGCGCGCGAGGCCTGCAACATGGAGCCCGCCGAGAGATAGGGAATGCGTCCGCCGCCTGCGACCCGGTCAAACCGGCGCACGAGCGCCACTGGAATATCGTCCGACATCACGATGCGCGAGTCCGCCGCCGTAATGCCTGCCGCTGCGGCGAGGCGAAGGGCGAGCACTTCACCTCGCGTGACGCTGCGGTCATCCTTGACGCTCGGAAACTTGCCGATTGCAAGATGCCCGTCATCGTCGAGCACCGTGCACTTGGGCCGCATTCCGCCGAGGGATGTGCCGCGCCCGCGCAGATACTTCAGGTCCGCCACGGTTTCCCTGTTTGTCTCCACCGCGCGCGTCGCGCTCAGAAGATGGGCCAGCTCGAGTAGCGGCGGCGTGCCACGGCCGCCGTCCTCGATGGTGCGCAGAAATTTGCCAGTTTCATCCATGAGCCGTAGTGCGCCGATGCGGCTCATGTCGTCAACGCCGAGCAGATAGTCCATCTCGGTGAGCGCGGCGTTCGGTATGCGTTCGCCCCGGGCGTGCGCTGCCTTGCGACGCTTTGCGTGGTCTCGTGCGATGACGCGGCAGCCCCAGCCGTCCGGTTCGGTGTCCGCGAACGCAAAATGGAAAATCGAATCTTCCTTTGACGGCGGTTTGCGGAACTGGTGTCCGTCGACGAGTGGCAGGTCCGGCGAGATCTCGAACCGGTCAAGCGATGCGAGCCATGCGTCGTGATAGGCAAACGTCGCGTTTTCACGCGTGCCATCCTTGTTGAAGCTCAGGCTTCCAACAGGAATGGCGCCCTGACCCAATACGACTCTCACGGTTTGCTGCAGGACGGGCCGCTTCATAGCGCACCTGACTCGGGTGTGACGCGGCTTTTCTTTCGGACGCGCAACGGCAACTGCTGGTTCATCATCGTCAGACCGATATCGTCGGACGCTGTGTCGAGCAACCCGTTGATCTTGTCCAGCTCGCCGAGCACCAGACACGTCTGCGCGATGAGGCCGATAGGGATGCGTTCGTCGCCATGCTCCATCCGGCGCAAGGTCGCTACCGACGTCTGGATGCGTTCGGCCATTGACGCTTGCGTCAGGCGCCTGCGGCGGCGCGCAAGCGCAAGGTCCGCGCCCAGCTTCTTCAGCGCGCGCGCGACCGGCGGCGGAAGGCCGCTGTTGCGTTTTGCGGGCGCTGGCAAAGGGGGCGGAGATTCAGTCGCCGTGTTTTTCCTGACCGGTGCCTTACCGCTCACCTGTGAGCGGTTATCCTGCTTAATGGTGCGCATGTGAGCGGTTAAGGCTAATATCGAGATGACAACGCCATTATCCGCCGCCGCGTGGTATCCGGTCAACAAAACATCCCGTTACCGCTCATATGTGAGCGGTAAACTGGTTTTAGCGCTCACATATGAGTGGTAACTATCGTGCCAATCCCGCAGTCGCGTCACCGCATCAACGTAATGCCGAGGTAGCCAAGATAGAGCAGCCCGTTCACGAGGAGCGCCCAGATCGCGAGACCGGGCGCGCGCGCATTGATGCGTATCCACGCGGCCGCGACCAGCGTGATGACGACGCCCGTCACGACTTCGATGCGCGGCTCCCACGGCGTCAGCAGAATGCCGATAGCGGGCAGCAGCGTGCCCTGAAACACCATCGCGCCGGTGATGTTGCCGAACGCGAGCGTGTCCTTGCCACGACGGATCCACAGGATGCTGTTGACCTTTTCCGGCAGCTCGGTCGCGACCGGAATGATCAGCAGCGAGAGCAGGAGCGGCGAAATGCCGAGCCCTTCGGAGACGCCGCGCACGCCGTGGATGAAACCCTCCGCACCCCAGACGAGCAACGCGACGGCGAGCAGCAGCTGCACGCCGATCGTGAGCAGGGTGGCCGGCAGGCCGATGCGCGCGAGCAGCATGCGGCCCGGTGCCTCGGTGCCGTGTCCTTCCGCGACGAGACCGCTCGATGCGCGGAACGTCATCGCCACATACGTCACGTACACGCCGACCAGCGCGACGCTGAAAAGCGCGCGCACGGACGTGCGTTCGTGCGGCACGTACATCGCTACCGCAGCAAGAAAGAACGCGAACAGAAAATAGTTGAGGTCGCGGGTAAAACCGGTGCGCTCGGGCACGATGCGTCCGTTGACGCCGCGCGTACGCAGCACGGCGAGCGTCATCAGAAACGTCGACAGCGTGGAGAGCATCAGCGGCGCACCGAGAATCGCGCCGACCCCGATCTCCTGGTTCACACCGCCTGGCCCCGTGCCGCTCGCGATCGCGAGGAGCGGCACGATCGTCTCCGGCAACGCGGTGCCGACGGCCGCGAACAGCGAGCCGGTCACGCCTTCGGAGATTTTCAGCCGCTCGCCGAGGTGTTCGAGTGCGTTCGTGAAGAGCTCAGCCGCCACCAGAATGACGACCAGCATGACGGCGAGTTCGAGGAGGAGCGAGCTCACGCGCATCCCTCCGCACGGCATGCGCGGGATGATGCATCGATGGAAGATGTGGCAGGAAAGGAAGAGTGACGCTTCACAGGGAGTCTCCGGGGCCGGACGTACACAAACCATGACGCGCCGCTTCCCGTCCGACCCGGGACGAAGCGGTACGCCAATGGTCTCGCCAGACCGGTGCGGTCGAATGCGCCATGGCCCGAGGTGACTGAACCGCCGGGCCAGATGTGTTGACGCATTCTCCTCCGGGGAAGGAGGAAGGCTACTCCCCAATGACCGGGCGATTCTAACGGCACGCGGCACTTTCAACAAGCGTGCCCGCCCTGGGCTCGCGACGCCGCTGCGGGACGCGGGCGCGCCACGCGCGCCGACTTCGCCTATCCTGTTGGAGGGTGTGCATGCCCGCAGCACCCGCATGCCTCCTCCCGGCCCGGGCCGACCCGGGCTTGCCTTCTCGCTCTCGCGGAGTGCCTGTGACCGTTCGCAATCTCGACGCGTTGTTCCGGCCGCAATCCGTTGCCGTCATCGGCGCCTCGAAGCGCGCGGGCAGCATCGGCGCAATGGTGTGGACGCGCGTGCTCGACGGCGGCTTCGGCGGCGCGCTGTGGCCGGTCAATCCGAAGTGCGACGACCTCGACGGACATCGCGTGGTGGCCGACGTCGGCGATCTGCCCGAGCCGCCAACCGTGGCGCTGATCTGCACGCCGCCCGCGACGTGGGCCGCGATCGTGCATCGTCTCGGCGGCATGGGCACGCGCGCGGCGATCATCGTCGGCGAAACGCGCTGCGATGACGATCGGACCGCGCTGCGCCACACGCTGGCCGCGGCGAAGCCACATTTGCTGCGTATCGTGGGGCCCGCCAGTCTCGGCGTCGTGACGCCCGCGCTCGGCGCGCATCTCGGCGCGCCGTCGTGCACGGTGAAGGCGGGCGGCGTCGCATGGGTCTCGCAGTCGAATGCGCTGACGAACGCGGTGCTCGGCTGGGCGCATGCGCGCGGGCTCGGCTTTTCGCATGCGGTGGCGCTCGGCGACGAAGCGGACGTCGACGCGGGCGACGTGCTCGACTATCTCGCGAGCGACCCGGGCACGCGCGCGATCCTGCTCGAACTCGATACGGTGCGCGCGGCGCGCAAGTTCATGTCGGCGGCACGCGCGGCGGCGCGAAACAAGCCGGTGCTCGCGTTGCGCGCGGGTCGCTCCGATCCCGCCGATGCGCTCTACACGGCCGCGTTTCGTCGCGCGGGGATGGTGCGCGTCGATTCGCTGGACGATCTGCTCGATGAAATCGAAACCCTCGGCGTAGGTCGCGTCGCAGCGAGCGATACGGCGACGCTCATCACCAGCGACCGCGGTGTCGCCGCGCTCGCGTCCGACGCCTTCGCGGCGTCAGGCGACACGCTCGCGCGCTGGCCCGACGATGCCACCGAGGTCGTCGCCAACGCGCTGCCGAACGCGACGCCGGGCAACCCGCTGCTGCTCGGCGACGATGCGCGGCCCGAACACTTCGGCATCGCGCTCGAAATGCTCGCGCCGAGGCGCGCGACGGGCACGGCGTTCGTGGTCCATGCATCGACGCATAACGCGCCCGCCGCGCAGGTGGCGCGCGTGCTGTGCGAGCAGCAGAAATTTGCGTATCGCGGGCTGCTGGCGTGTTTCTTTGGCGGCGTCGATACCGCGACGCGCGATGCGCTGCACGCGCATGGCATTCCGGTGCACACCACGCCGCAGCGGCTTGCGAGCGCGTTCGCGCGTCTTGTCGATTACCGGCTTGGCCGTGAATTGCTGATGCAGACGCCGGAAGGTTTGCCCGCGCAACTGCCCGAATCGATCGACGCCGCGCAGGCCGAGGCATGCGCGGCGCTAACGGCGGCCGAAGCACGGCAGGCGGCCGACGCGGCGCCAGTCACGCTCACCGGCGCGGACGCCGCGCGGCTGCTCGGCCACTTTGGCCTCGTTGTCGAACCGAAGGAATCGGCTGAGCGGGTCATCGTCGACCTGGTGGTCGAACTGCACGACGACGAAAACTTCGGCCCCGTGTTCCGCTTCACGGCGCCTTCGCCCGATGGCGTGTCGCCGCCGCTGCACACGTACGGCCTGCCGCCGCTCAATCCGATCCTCGCGCGCGACATCGTCGGGCGTTCGCCGTATGCGCGTCTCGTGTCCGCGGAACCGTCGCTGATAGCGTTGACCGCACTTTCGCGGGCCGTGTGCGACGTGCGCGAGATCGTCGGACTCTCGCTGACGCTGCGGGTGTTCCAGACGCGCACGGTGCTCGTCGCACCGTGCGTGCGGCTTGGGCGCAAGCGCAGCCGGCTTGCGATCGTGCCATACCCGCGCCGCTTCGAGGAGACGCTCGACTGGCACGGTCTGCGCGTCACGATCCGGCCGATTCGCCCTGAAGACGAAGCCGCGCACAGCGAGCTGGTGAAAGCGATGAGCGCCGACGATCTGCGTCTGCGCTTTTTCGGCGCCGTGCGCAGTTTCGATCATTCGCAACTCGCGCGGATGACGCAGATCGACTACGACCGCGAGATGGCATTGATCGCGACGATCACCGACGAACACGGTTCGATGCACACGCTGGGCGTCGTGCGCGCGATCGCGGATCCGGATAACGAAACGGCCGAATTCGCGGTGGCGCTGCGCTCGGACCAGAAGGGACGCAAGCTGGGGCGTCTGTTGATGGAGCGGATCATTGCGTACGCGCGGGCGCGCGGCACGCACTGGCTCGTCGGCGAGGCGCTGCGCGAGAACACGCCGATGATCCGGCTCGCGCAGGCGTGCGGCTTCACGATGACGAAAACGGAAGATCCCGGTGTGATGGGGTTCAGGATGGCGCTGGATGAAGGGGCGGGCGATAGCCGGGCGTGAGGGATGACTATGCCGAACGTTCTATTTATCGGGATGTCGTTCTGCTTTACGCTTCGTATTAGTTAGTTATACGGAGTGTGATCATGGCGAGAGCAGCAATATTGAACGGGCGTTGCAGGGCAGGATGGTGTAGGATTAAATCCTGCACATCTGGCTCGGAGAGTTGTCATGCGTTCCACCCAACAATTCAGCATCACCTTGCCGAACGAAATGGCTGACATGGTGCGGTCAAAAGTGGCTTCCGGCGAGTACGCCCCTGAAAGCGAGGTGATCCGCGATGGCTTGCGCACGCTGGTCGCTCGCGACCGTGCCGTCGAGTCATGGCTGCGCGAGCAGGTCGCGCCGGCCCACGATGCACTGGTGGCCGATCCCTCACGGGCACTTGGCGCAAGCGAGGTGCGCTCGGCGCTTGCAGCCAGACGAAAGAAAGGAACATAGAGAACGCATGACGACACCGCCGGTCAAGTTTGCGCCTGAAGCGCTCGCGCAACTCGAGGATATCGATACGTCATCCGGGCAGGCCAGATCGCGCGCAAATAAAAGGCGCAACGCGATGCGCCTTTCCGCAGCAGCCTGGCCCTCCCACGTGGCGGGTTACACCACCAGTTTCGCCGCCTGTTCCTCAACCTGCGCGCGCGATACAGCCAGCTCTTCAAGCCACGTTTCCGCGTACACGGCACCCGTTTCCTTCTCCAGGCGCGCGATCGCCGCGGCGCACCGCATCGTGTCTTTCGGCGTGGCGATAAAGCCCTTCACCGACTGGCCGCCCGTGAACGCTTCGAACAGCGGCACGCGGATTTCCTCGGGCAGCGCGCGCGTCCATTGATACGGCTTGCCGTTGAATGTGAACGAAGGTGGCAGCACGCGCTCCTTCTTCGCCGCCGGAATCAGGCCGAACGTGCGTGCCGCATCGGCGATCTGTTCGGACGAGAACAGCTCGTCGGGCGTGATGTCGAACTGCTGGATGTGTGCCTCGATCGCCTGCATCGCCGCCGCGCGATCGTCGCGCTTCTTCTGCGCGCGCGCGACGATATCGCGCAACTCATCGGCTTCCTCGCTCGTGATCGTGAAGCTGGCCTGCTTCTGCTGAAGCTCGGAAAAACGCTGGAATTCGTGGTCGTTCAGAAGTTTAGCCATGACGTGTACGTTGGGCGCGCACGACACAAAATCGTGCGGCGGTTTCGGAAAGGGCCGCTATTCTAACGCGTCCCGCTCCTCGCACAAGTCCGTTCCCGCCTGCCCCTTCATTCGTCTTCAGGCACGCTCGCGAAACATCGAAAGCGCGTCGACCGTCTCGCGCAGCATCGCCGTCGCCGCTTCGAGCGTCGGCGCGACGTACTCGTCGATACGGCGCAGATACGGACACGTCATCGCCGCGATCGCCTGGCCGGATGGCCCGAGCACGGGGAACGTCAGGTCGGTGACGCCGACCGTCTGCTGGCTGTCCTTTCGCGAAAAGCCCGCCTTGCGCGTCTCCTCGCATACACGGTCCAGCGCGTCGCGATCGATCGAGACCTCGCCCTTCACCTTCGTATGTTCGGCGAGCAGATGGGCGCGCTGCTCGGGCGTCTGGAACGCGAGCATCACGCGGCCCGACCCCGTGTCGATCAGGCCGACGCGCGAACCCAGCCGCACCGAAATGCCCCACGTTCCCGGCCCGTCCACCTGCGCGATCACGAGCAGATTGCCGCGGTCGTACACGACAAGGTGACACGATTGTTCGGCACGATCGGCAAAGCGCTGCATGAGGGGCAGGGCTTCGGAGATCAGCCGGTTCATCGGCGGATGCCGGTGTCCAAGCGCGTACAGCTTCAGGCTCAGCGAATAACGGTCGCCGCCGGGCGAGCGCACCACGTACTGCCGCGCGACGAGCCGCTCCAGCATCCGGTACATCTCGCTTGCGTTGCGGCCCAGCAGCTTCGTGATCTCGGCGCGCGTCAGTCCGTCCTTCTGCTCGGCCAGCAGTTCGAGGATATCGAGACCCTTGTCGAGCGCGGGCGCGCGATAGCGGTCGGCGTCGTCCTTGTCTTCCAGATCGGTTGCCATCGTGTTTCAGGTCCTCGTGCAATTCATCGGCTGCCTGGCGCGTGAGTGTAGAGCGTTGCGCGCGGCGAGCCGCCAGGGAAAGTACGGACGCGTGGTGCAGTGCAATTTCCTTGACTTAAAAAAGTTCGCATATGAATAATACGTTCATTGGTGAATGAAAAACCACCAATTTATAAGAAAGCGCATGGCAACGTGCCGGATGCCGGTTCTCGGCTTCCGGCGGTTCAACAACGCATATCCCGGAGACAAGCATGTCGAATCTGGCAACAGGGCAGCATAAGGCCCGCCGTTTCATTCGCAAGACGTTATCGCTCAGCCTCGCCACCGCGTGCGTCGCGGGTGCGGCCCTCGGCACGACCGCGCGCGCCGCGGAGGTCGGCAAGGTGGGCCTCGGCCTGCCGATGCTCACCTCGCCGTTCTGGCAGTCGTACAACAACTACCTGCCGAAGTACGCGAAGCAGATGGGCATCGATATCCTCGCGCCCGTGAACTCGAACGGCGACCCCGTGCAGCAGATCACCGACATGAACAACCTGCTGAACCTCGGTTCGAAGGGCATTGTCGTCGGGCCGCTGGATTCGGCGGCGATCAGCCGCGCGCTGGACGCCGCCGCAGCGAAGAACGTGCCGGTCGTCGCAGTCGACGTGGCGCCGACGCAGGGCAAGGTCGCGATGGTCGTGCGCGCGGATAACCACGCGTACGGCGAGAAGGCGTGCGACTACATCGGCGAGCACGTGAAGGCCGGCAAGGTCGTGCAGATCATGGGCGATCTCGGCTCGGTGAACGGGCGCGACCGCTCGGAAGCGTTCCGGACCTGCATGAAGAAATATCCGTCGCTGACGGTGCTGGAAATCCCGGCGGGCTGGAAGGGCGACGTCGCGGCGACCGGGCTCGACAGCCTGCTGACCGCGAACCCCGACGTGAAGGGCATCTACATGCAGGCGGGCGGCGTGTATCTGTCGCCGACGCTGCAGACGCTGCGCCGCAAGCAGATGCTGTATCCGGCAGGTGACGCGAAGCACGTCGTGATCGTCAGCAATGACGGCATTCCGCAGGAATTCGACGCGATCCGCCGCGGCGATATCGATGCAACGGTCTCGCAGCCGGCCGACCTGTACGCGAAGTACGGCCTGTACTACATCAAGGCCGCGCTCGCCGGACAGACGTTCAAGCCGGGCCCGACGGATCACGGCAGCACCATCATCGAACTGGCGCCGGGACGGCTCGAAGACCAGTTGCCCGCACCGCTCGTGACGAAGGCGAATGTCGACGACAAGAGCCTCTGGGGCAACACCCTCAAATGAGTGAAATGACGTCCTCCGCTGTGTCCGCCGTGGTCGAAGCGCTCGATGTGACGAAGCGCTTCGGTTCGACGGCCGCGCTGAAAGACGTGAGCATCCGCGTGATGCCCGGCGAGTCGCATGCACTCGTCGGGCGTAACGGGGCCGGGAAATCGACGCTGGTGTCGATGCTCAGCGGCCTGCGCAAGCCGGATGCCGGCGAAGTGCGTTTCGGCGGCGTCGCCGCGCCGCCGATCGCGGATCGCGATGCGTGGCGCGAACGTGTCGCGTGCGTCTATCAGCATTCGACGATCATCCGCGATCTGAGTGTCGCGGAGAATCTGTTCATCAACCGCCAGCCGGCACGGCGCGGCGTGATCGACTGGCCGGCGATGCGGCGCGATGCGCGCGCGTTGCTCGACCACTGGAAGATCGACGTGCGCGAGGACGCCCGTGCGGGCGACCTGCCCGTCGAGGCGCGCCAGCTCGTCGAAATTGCGCGGGCGCTGTCGTACGGCGCGCGTTTCATCATTCTCGACGAACCCACGGCGCAACTCGATGGCGACGAAATCAAGCGCCTTTTCAAACGCATTCAGGAACTGCAGCGCGAAGGCGTGACGTTCCTTTTCATCTCGCACCATCTTCAGGAGGTGTACGAGATCTGCCAGGCGGTGACGGTGTTGCGCGACGCGCGGCATATCGTCAGCGCGCCGGTGTCCGCGTTGCCGCGCGAGCAGCTGATCGAGGCGATGACGGGCGAGCGCGGCGGCCTGAACGTCGCCGATGCCGCGGCGCGCGCGGCGCTGCCGCACGACACGCCGGTTGCGCTCGAAGTGGCGAACCTCGCCGGCGTGGATTACGACGACGTGTCGTTCGCCGTGAAGCGCGGCGAAGTGGTCGGCCTGACAGGCGCGACGAGCAGCGGACGCACGAGCGTCGCCGAAGCGATCGCGGGCCTGCGCAGCATCACGCGCGGCGAAATCCGCGTGGACGGCAACGCGCTGCCGCCGGGCGACGTGCCCGCGGCGCTCGCGGCCGGTGTCGGCTGCGTGCCGAAGGACCGTCATCACGAAGGCCTCGTGCTGTCGCAGTCGATTGCGGAAAACGCGTCGATGACGATCACGCGGTTGCTGGGCAAATTCGGCATCGCACCGCCCGTGAAGAAAAACGCCTTTGGCCGCAAGATGATCGACGCGCTCGGCATCGTCGCGCAGGGACCGGAGCACGTCGTGTCCGGCCTGTCCGGCGGCAACCAGCAGAAAGTGGTGATGGCGCGTGCGCTCGCCACCGATCCGGGCGTGCTCGTGCTGATCGACCCCACGGCGGGCGTCGACGTGAAATCGAAGGAAGCGCTGTTGTCCGTCGTGGACCGCGTGCGCGAGGACGGCAAGGCCGTGCTCGTCGTCTCCGGCGAACTCGACGACCTGCGCACCTGTGACCGCGTGCTGGTCATGTTCCGTGGCCGCGTCGTCGCCGAATTCCCGGCGGGCTGGCAGGACCACGACCTTATCGCCTCAGTTGAAGGAGTCAGTCTCCATGAAGAATAGTGCGCCCACGCCCGCGTTCGCGACGGGTCAGGCACAGCCCGGCGCGCCCGCCGCGCCGCGCCGCCGTGCGCGGATCGAGTTCGCGCGTCTTCGCGATCTCGCGCTGTTGCCGGCGATCGCGCTGCTGCTCGTGATCGGCGCGTTCGTCAGCCCGAGCTTTCTGACGAAGGCGAATCTGATCAGCGTGCTCGGCGCATCGGCGGCGCTTGCGCTCGTCGTGCTCGCCGAATCGCTGATCGTGCTGACCGGCAAGTTCGACCTCTCGCTTGAATCGACCGTCGGCATCGCGCCCGCGATCGGTGCGATGCTCGTGATGCCGGCGGCGTCCGCGGGCTTTGGCCTGCAATGGCCGACCGCGATCGGTTTGCTCGCGATCGTGCTGGTCGGCGCGCTGATCGGTTTCATCAACGGCTTTCTCGTCGTGCGGCTGCGGCTGAACGCGTTCATCGTCACGCTCGCGATGCTGATCGTGCTGCGCGGCATGCTCGTCGGCGCGACGAAGGGCGGCACGCTGTTCGACATGCCCTCGTCGTTCTTCACACTCGCCACGACCATCGTGCTCGGCCTGCCGGTTTCGGTGTGGCTTGCGGCCGCCGCGTTCGCCATCGCCGCGTTCATGTTGCGCTATCACCGCATCGGCCGTGCGCTGTACGCGATCGGCGGCAATCCGGAAGCGGCCCGCGCAGCCGGCATTCGCGTCGAGCGCATCACGTGGGGCGTGTTCGTGCTCGGCAGCATGCTCGCCTCGATTGGCGGCCTGATCGTGACGGGTTACGTCGGCGCGATCAACGCGAACCAGGGCAACGGCATGATCTTCACCGTGTTCGCGGCGGCGGTGATCGGCGGCATTTCGCTCGACGGCGGCAAGGGCACGATGCTCGGCGCGCTGTCCGGCGTGCTGCTGCTCGGCGTCGTGCAGAACCTGCTGACGCTCGCGCAGGTGCCGTCGTTCTGGATCCAGGCGATCTACGGCGCGATCATCCTGGGCTCGCTGATGGTGGCGCGGCTCGCGGGTGGCGAAGGCCAGAACTGACCTGAAACGGAAAGCGCTGGAAGAAGCGCTGGCGGCAACACGCCAGCGCGCATCACGGAGACATTATTTTGAGCAGTTCATCAACCGACCCGCGCCTCATTCTGCTGACGCCGCAGGACAACTGCCTGATCGCAGCCGCGCGGCTCGACGCCGGGTCCGAGGTCATGATCGAAGGTGAGCGCGTCACGCTCGCGAAAACCATCGATCTCGGCCACAAGGTCGCGCGCCGCGCGCTCGTCCAGGACGAAAAGGTCCTGCGCTATGGGGCGGTGATCGGTCACGTGACCGAAGCCGTCGCACGCGGCGCGCATCTGCACACGCACAACCTCGAAAGCGATTATCTGCCGACCTACACGCACGACGCCGGCCACGCATTCGTGCATCACTGAACACGGCGTTTCGCCGTGCGGGAACCAACGATCATGATTGACACTTCCGTTGCATCCGCCGCCGCAGAGCCGCTCGAGGCCGCGCCGGCGCCGGTGCTGCAAGGCTATCCGCGCAGCGATGGCCGCAAGGGCATCCGCAATGTCGTCGCGGTGGCATATCTCGTCGAATGCGCGCATCACGTCGCGCGCGAAATCGTCACGCAGTTTCGCGAGCCGCTCGACGCATTCGACGATCCTTCCGGCGAGCGCGAGCCGCCCGTCCATCTGATCGGCTTTCCGGGCTGCTACCCGAACGGCTACGCCGAGAAAATGATGCAGCAGCTCACCACGCATCCGAACGTCGGCGCGGTGCTGTTCGTTTCGCTCGGCTGCGAGAGCATGAACAAGCACTACCTCGTCGACGTCGTGCGCGCGAGCGGCCGGCCCGTCGAGGTGCTGACGATCCAGGAAAAGGGCGGCACGCGCAGCACGATCCAGTATGGCGTCGACTGGGTGCGCGACGCGCGCCGCCAGCTTGCAGCGCAGCAAAAAGTGCCGATGGCGCTCGACGAACTCGTGATCGCCACGATCTGTGGCGGCTCAGACGGCACGAGCGGCATCACCGCGAACCCGGCCGTGGGCCGCGCGTTCGATCATCTGATCGACGCAGGCGCGACCTGCATCTTCGAGGAAACGGGCGAGCTGGTCGGTTGCGAATTCCACATGAAGAGCCGCGCCGCGCGCGACGATCTGGGCGACGAAATCGTCGCTTGCGTTGCGAAGGCGGCGCGTTACTATTCCATACTCGGACACGGCAGCTTCGCGGTCGGCAATGCTGACGGCGGGCTGACGACGCAGGAAGAGAAGTCGCTTGGCGCGTATGCGAAAAGCGGCGCATCGCCGATTGTCGGCATCGTGAAGCCCGGCGACGTGCCGCCCACCGGCGGACTCTATCTGCTCGACGTCGTGCCGGATGGCGAGCCGCGCTTCGGTTTTCCGAACATCAGCGACAATGCCGAGATCGGCGAGCTGATCGCGTGCGGCGCGCACGTGATCCTGTTCACGACCGGGCGCGGCTCGGTGGTCGGCTCGGCGATTTCGCCGGTCATCAAGGTGTGCGCGAATCCGTCGACGTACCGCAATCTTGCCGGCGACATGGATATCGACGCCGGGCGTATTCTTGAGGGCCGCGCGACGCTCGACGAAGTCGGCCGCGAGGTGTTCGATGCAACGCTCGCCGTCGCGCGGGGCGCGGCATCGAAGTCGGAGGCGCGCGGTCATCAGGAGTTTATCCTGACGTACAAGACGTTCGAGCCGGTGGGACCTGCATGCCTGCCTTCGAGTGCGGCGCGGCATCGCGTGGTTGAAATCGCGCCGGTCTGAAGCGCGGTAACGATGAGAGAGGAGACATCTGCATGACGACAGCGGCGAATCCGAAGGTCAGCCAGAAGCGCGGCATTGGCCGGCGCGACCTGAAAGTGACCGGCCTCGGGCTTGGCACGGCGCCGCTCGGCGGCCTGTATCGCGATCTCACCGACGAGGAAGCCCAGGGCACGATCGACGCCGCCTGGGACGCCGGCATCCGTTATTTCGACACCGCGCCGCACTACGGACACACGAAAGCCGAGCACCGCCTCGGGCACGCGCTGCGCAAATATCCGCGTGGCGAGTATGTGCTGTCGACGAAAGCCGGTCGGCGCTTCGTACCGCGCACGCACCCTTACGACGGCAGCGAGGGCTGGCAGAACCCGCTGCCGTTCGAGGCGATCTACGACTACACGCATGACGGCATCCTGCGTTCGTTCGAAGACAGCCAGCACCGGCTTGGCATGGTCGATATCGATATCCTGCTGGTTCACGACATCGGCCGCGATACGCACGGCGAGCGTAACGCGCACTACTGGAAGCAGCTGACCGAAGGCGGCGGATTCAAGGCACTCGACGAACTGCGCTCGGCGGGTGCGATCAAGGCGGTGGGTCTTGGCGTGAACGAAGGCGCGGTGATTCTCGAAGCGATGGCGGAATTCGATATCGACTGCGCGCTGCTCGCGGGCCGCTATACGCTGCTCGAACAGGATACGCTGAACGACCTGCTGCCCGCATGCGAAGCGCGGCAGGTGAGCATCCTGCTCGGTGGCGCGTTCAATTCGGGCATCCTCGCGCGCGGCGTGCAGGGTGATCTGAAGTACAACTACGGCGACGCGCCCCAGGACGTGATCGACCGCGTGACGCGTCTCGAAGCGATCTGCCGCGTGCATGGCGCGCCGCTTGCCGCGGCCGCGCTGCAGTTTCCGTATGCGCACCCGGCCGTCGCCACCGTGCTGACGGGCGCGCGCAGCCCCGGCGAATTGCGCGAGAACGTCGCGTCGTTCGAGCGCGAACTGCCGGCCGCGCTGTGGAAAGCGTTGCGCGAGGGCCTCCTCGATCCGCGCGCGCCTGTTCCAGGAGACTGACGTGGCAACGCGCATCGATGCCCACCAGCACTTCTGGAATCCGGATCGCGGCGACTACGGCTGGCTGACGCCCGATCTGACGCTGCTCTATCGCACGTTTGGTCCCGCCGATCTCGCGCCGTTGCGCGCCGCTGAGCGCATCGACAAAACCGTCGTCGTGCAGGCCGCGCCGAGCGTCGACGAAACGCGCTATCTGCTCGACCTCGCGCGCAATGATGCCTCGATTGCGGGCGTGGTGGGCTGGGTGCCGCTGCTCGACGACGATGCGCCCGCGCTCATCGCCGAACTCGCACGCGAGCCGAAGTTCAAGGGCGTGCGGCCGATGCTTCAGGACCTGTCCGACGACAACTGGATCGCGAACCCCGCCCTTGCGCCCGCGATCGAAGCCGTCATCGCACACGACCTCGCGTTCGATGCGCTGATTTTCGCGCGTCACGTCGATGCGCTCGAAACGTTCATCCAGCGTTTTCCGCGGTTGCGTATCGTCGTCGATCACGGCGCGAAGCCCGCCATCCGGGATGGCGCGGCGGGCTGGCAGCCGTGGGCCGACGGCATCGAACGGCTGGCGCGTTTTCCGCAGGTCCACTGCAAGCTGTCCGGTCTTGCCACCGAAGCCGCGCCGGGCTGGAACGAAGCGACGTTGCGGCCCTACGTCGACCATCTGCTGGCGCGTTTCGGCCCGTCACGCCTGATGTGGGGCAGCGACTGGCCGGTGCTGAACCTGAACGGCGATTACGCGACGTGGCATGCCGTTGCGAACGCGTTGCTGGCCTCGCTGTCGCAGACGCAATGCGACGCGGTATTCGGCGGCAACGCGGCGGCCTTCTATCGACTATGAATCTTTCATGCGCGTGCCGGGTTTATCCCGGCATGCGCTGCAATACCCGGTATGACTCAAACGCCATTTCAACTGGAGCCGTAGATGATACAAAGACTGGCCGGCAAGACGGCCTTGATCACTGCCGCCGGACAAGGCATCGGACTCGCGACCGCGGAGCTCTTCGCGCGCGAGGGCGCCCGCGTGATCGCCACGGATATCCGCATCGACGCACTCGCCGGGAAGCCCGTCGAGGCACGCAAGCTGGACGTGCGTGACGACGCCGCGATCAAGGCGCTCGCCGCCGAACTCGGCGCGATCGACGTGCTGTTCAACTGCGCGGGCTTCGTGCATGCGGGTTCGATTCTCGAAGCGAGCGACGAAGACTGGGACTTCGCTTTCGATCTGAACGCGAAAGCGATGTACCGCACGATCCGCGCGTTTCTGCCTGGCATGCTGGAGAAGGGTGGCGGCTCGATCATCAAAATGTCGTCGGCGCCTTCGCGTATCAAGGGCGTGC
>CALFSF010000298.1 GCA_937917025.1 uncultured Paraburkholderia sp. | reverse complement strand
GGTCGGTTTCGCTCGCGATCAGGATGGACGGAATGCCCAGTCTTCGTGCGTCGAATGCCCCCGCAAACGCGAATTTCTCCGGGCTCGCCGGTGCAACGAACAGCACGCCCACGACGTCGCTCGCGTACGCAGCCTGCTGCAACGCATGCGCAGTCGCAAGGCACCCGAAGCTATGCGCGGCGAGTACGAACGGACCACGCTCACGCGCGATCACATCGCGCACCGATCGTGACCACTGGACGAGTTCGGGTGCCTCCCAGTCGGCCTGCTCGACGCGCAGCGAACGGGCAAACTGTCGTTCGAGCCAGGTTTGCCAGTGCGCGCCTTCGCTGCCATGCAAGCCAGGTACGGTGACGAGGCGCGGGGGCCACGCCGATTTACTGCAGGACATGATTCTCCTCACGGGCGGAATCCTCAGGATGCATTCTCGCGTGCAACTTCCCGCCGTCGAACCAATTTATCGTGCTTTGTTTATCGTATGAATCGGCACGGCAGGCCCGCAACGGCGAGGTTCGGGGCAGCGCGCCGCCAGACGGCGCGCGCGTTGCCTCGCGAAAAAGTAGAATGAGGTCTGCCCATAAAAGGAGAACGCTTCATGTCGCAAGCACCGTCCCCCCAGGCGCGTTCACTGCAGCCGTTCCACCTGGCGTTTCCGGTAACCAGCCTCGCGAACGCCCGCGCGTTTTACGGCGACCTGCTGGGCTGCGCCGAGGGCCGCAGTTCACCGGAATGGGTCGACTTCGATTTCTTCGGCCATCAGCTGGTCGCTCATCTGGCGCCGAATGAAGTGAGCCGCGCCGCGGTCAACGCCGTCGATGGCGACGATGTGCCGGTCCGTCACTTCGGCGTCGTGCTGTCGATGGATGACTGGCACGCGCTCGCGGAACGTCTGAAGGCCGCAGGTACGCGCTTCATCATCGAGCCGCATATCCGCTTCGAGGGCCAGCCCGGCGAGCAGGCCACCATGTTCTTCCTCGATCCGT
Source organism: uncultured Paraburkholderia sp. (assembly GCA_937917025.1). Taxonomy (GTDB): domain Bacteria; phylum Pseudomonadota; class Gammaproteobacteria; order Burkholderiales; family Burkholderiaceae; genus Paraburkholderia. The sequence continues at coordinate 18,120 of CALFSF010000298.1, read as the reverse complement.
GCGGCAATGCGCTCGAATTCAAGGCATTCAGGGACATCGGACGGCTCTTCGCGAAATGACGCGCTTCGCTACCGCTACCGGCCTGCACACGTAAGCCTATGAAGATACTTTTCTACATGCCGCATGCGGACGCGGGCGCGTGGCTTCATGACTTCGCCCGCGCGCTGCCGGACGCCGATCTGCGTGAGTGGCAGCCAGGCGATCGCGCGCCGGCCGACTTCGCGGTTGTGTGGCGGCCGCCGCGCGAAATGTTCGAGGGCCGCGATGACCTGCGCGCCGTGTTCAATCTCGGCGCTGGCGTGGACGCGCTTCTCGCGCTCGAACAGGCAAATCCCGGCACGCTCCCGCGTCGGGCGCAGCTCGTACGTCTCGAAGACTCCGGCATGGCGCCGCAGATGGCCGAATACGTCACGCATGCGGTGCTGCGCTACATGCGACGGTTCGACGAGTACGAACGTCAACAGACCGAACGGCGCTGGCGGGAAATCGAGCCGCATCCGCGCGCGACGTTCATCGTCGGCGTGCTCGGCCTTGGCGTACTCGGCGCGCATGTCGCGAAAACACTCGCTTCGTTCGATCTGCCGGTGCGCGGCTACAGCCGCGGCGCCAAACAGATCGACGGCGTGACCACATACGCGGGCGACGCGCAGTTCGATGCGTTCCTCGATGGCGCCAAGGTGCTGGTGAACCTGCTGCCGCACACGCCCGACACCCGCGATGTGCTGAACGCCCGAACCTTTTCGAAGCTTGCGCGCGGTGCGTACGTCGTCAACGTGGCGCGCGGCGGACATCTGGTCGAACAGGATCTGCTCGACGCGCTCGCGCGCGGCCAGCTCGCCGGTGCGACACTCGACGTTTTCCGCGAAGAACCGTTGCCGCCCGGACATCCGTTCTGGCGCGAGCCGCGCATTACGATTACGCCGCATATCTCGGCCTTGACGTTGCGAGAAGACAGCGTCGTGCAGGTCACGCGCAAGATCCAGGCGATGATGCGCGGCGAGCCGGTCACTGGCGTGGTCGATCTCGCACGCGGATACTGAACACAATCGATACGCCGCCCCGATGCGGCAGGAGACAGGTCATGGCGTTGCCCCAGTCAGTCAAGATCGTAGAAGTCGGTCCGCGCGACGGACTTCAGAACGAAAAAGAGTTCGTCCCGACCAGTATCAAGGTCGACCTGATCAACCGGCTGTCGGCGGCGGGATTTCGTAACGTCGAATCCGCGTCGTTTGTTTCGCCGAAATGGGTACCGCAGATGGCCGACGGCGCCGACGTGATGGCCGGCATCGCGCGCCGTCCGGGCACGATTTACTCGGTGCTGACGCCGAACCTGCGCGGCTTCGAAGGCGCGCTCGCCGCGAAGGCCGATGAAATCGTGATTTTCGGCGCTGCGAGCGAGGCGTTTTCGCAGAAGAACATCAATTGCAGCATCGCCGAAAGCATCGCGCGCTTCGAGCCGGTTGCGCAGGCCGCCAAAGCGGCCGGGCTGCGTATTCGCGGCAGCGTGTCGTGCGCGCTCGGATGTCCGTACCAGGGCGAAGTGCCGGTCGCATCGGTGGTCGACGTGGTCGAACGCTTCGCGGCGCTCGGCTGCGACGAAATCGATATCGCCGATACGATCGGTGTCGGCACGCCGAAACGCACGCGCGAAGTCTTCGCGGCCGTGACGAACGTGTTCCCGCGCGAACGTCTGTCGGGTCACTTCCACGATACGTACGGTCAGGCACTCGCCAACATCTACGCCGCGCTGACCGAAGGCATCGAGATCTATCACGCGTCGGTAGCCGGGCTGGGCGGCTGCCCTTACGCGAAAGGCGCGACCGGCAACGTCGCCACCGAGGACGTCCTGTATCTGATGAACGGACTTGGAATCGAAACCGGCATCGACCTGGCTCAGGTCGTCGCGATTGGCGACTTCATCTCGACCGCGACCGGCAAGCCGAACGTATCGCGCGCGGGCAAGGCGCTCCTTGCGAAAGCGCGCAGCGAAGAGGCGCGGTGCGCTTGATGCCACGCTAACGCCACTCGATTACAGCAAACGGAAAGCAGAACGGAACAGCAACCATGACGGACAGTACCTCCCTGACCTCTCACGAATCCGGCAACCTCGGCGATCTGCCCGACTCTGCCCGCCGCGTCGCGCTGCTGCTGCGCGAGCAGGGTCACGCGAAGCCGGTTGTCATGCTGCCGGAAACGGGCAAGACATCGGCCGAAGCGGCGGCCGGGCTCGGCTGCTCGGTGGCGCAGATCGCCAAGTCGATCCTGTTTCGCCGGCGCGACGACGACGCGCCCGTGCTCGTGATCGCGAGCGGCGTGAACCGCGTCGACGAAAAGAAAGTGGCGGCACGGGTCGGCGCAATCGGACGCGCGGACGCGAAGTTCGTGCGCGAGAAAACCGGCTACGCGATCGGTGGCGTGTGCCCGATCGGGCATGCGACGCCGCCCGTCACGCTGATCGACGCCGACCTGCTCGCACTCGACAGCCTGTGGGCCGCAGCCGGCCATCCGCACGCGGTGTTCAACCTTTCGCCGCAGGAACTCGTCGCGCTGACCGGCGCACCGGTTGCCGACGTCGCGCTTCGCGAGCCTGCATGACGATGGGCAACAACGCCGCAGACGGAAAAAGCGGCCACGCTGCCGGCACTGCGAACATCGCACCGGTGCCGTCGCCGTGCATCGACGTCTGTCGCATGAACCGCGTGGCCGGATGGTGCGAAGGCTGTCTGCGAACGATCGATGAAATCGCGGGCTGGTCGTCGTTCGACGAGCAACAGAAGCGCGATGTCTGGGACGCCATCGATGCGCGCCATGCACGACTCCTCGCTGAAAAGAAGGATCCAACGTGAACGCGCCGCCCCGGGTTGTGACAATCGGCGAGACGTTCAGCAGTACGCTCGCGCTATCGGCGGATTCGGTGAAGTCGTTCGCTTCGCTGGTACACGATCTGAATCCGCTCCATCACGACGACGCGTATGCGGCCGCGAGCCGCTTCGGCGGACTGATCGCATCGGGCACGCAGCCGTCGGCGCATTTCATGGCGCTCCTCGCGACGCATTTCTCGACATACGCGCAGCCGCTCGGTCTCGAGTTCGACATCAAGCTGAAGAAGGCCGTCTACGCGAACGACACGCTGACCATCACGTGGCATGTGCGCGATGCGTGGTGGAAGCCGAGCCTCAACGGCGACCTCACGCAACTCGACGGCAACGTCGTGAACCAGCGCGGCGAAACGGTGCTGATCGGCACCGCCACCATTCTCGTCATGCCGAAACCGGAGCGCCCCGCACGATGATCACGCTACCCGCGTCGATGCGCGTTTTCGAACGCGGCTGGCTGTCGTCGAACAATGTGCTGCTCGTCGACGAAGCGTGCGCGGCGCTCGTCGACACCGGCTACGCGTCGCACGCACAGCAGACGCTCGCGCTGGTTCAACGGGCGCTCGGCGAGCGGCCGCTGGATCTGATCGTCAACACGCATCTGCATTCGGATCATTGCGGCGGCAACGCGCTGTTGCAGGCAACCTGGCCGTGCCGCACGGCGATTCCGTCGCTGGAAGCGGACGCCGTGCGCGAATGGGACGAAGCGCGTCTCACCTTCCGCGCGACCGGGCAAACGTGCGGGCGCTTCGGGTTCACCGAGACGATCGAACCCGGCGCGACGCTCACGCTCGGCGCGCTGCAATGGGACGTAGTCGGCGCGCCCGGACACGATCCGCATTCGCTGATGCTGTACTGCCCGGCCGAACGCGTGCTGATCAGCGCCGACGCGCTATGGGAAAACGGCTTCGGCGTGATCTTTCCCGAGCTGGAAGGCGAAAGCGGTTTTGCGGAAGAACAGGCGGTGCTCGAACGGATCGCACAGCTCGACGTTCGCGTGGTCATTCCCGGCCACGGCGCGCCGTTCACCGACGTCCAGCCGGCCCTCGAACGGGCGTTTTCGCGCGTGGCGTGGCTGCGCGCCGATCCCGCGCGCAACGCGAAGAATGCGCTAAAGGTCCTGATCGTGTTCAAGCTGCTGGATGTGCGCGCGATGACGTTCGACACGCTGCGGGCAATGCTGGATGAAGCGGACGCGATGCGCGCCGCCGCCACGATGCTCGCGCCGCGGGCACACTGGCCGGCGCTTCTGGCGGAACTGGTCGACGGGCTGGCGAAGAGCGGCGCGCTGGGCGTCGACGGCGAGCGCATTCTCGCGCCCACGGCGTGAGGCCACCCGCAGACGCCCTCTGCACACGGTTACGCCCAAAAGGGACAGCACAAAAAAGAAAGCCGCTCACCAGCGATGGCGAACGGCGCAATTTTTTGACGACGTGATCAACGTCGAGACGGATGATACCGAGCGGACCTTTCGAACGCATCGGTGATTTCCCTACAGGAGCATGACGACCGCTGAAAGCCGGCTTGTCACCTGATGGTGTGCGCCGCCGCACTCGTAAGCGTTCGCAACATTCGTCGTCTTCGCGACCGGTCATCTGCGGCGGCAAACGGGCGAAGAAACCGCCCCTCAAGAGGCCGAATACCGTCGCTGAGGCACGATGCGCCAGCCGAGATTGACGCCTGCGGCGGCGAGCAGAATGAGCACTGCGCCCACCACCTGCACCCACGCGAGCTTCTGCCCGAACGCCACGCGATCCACGCCGATGGCGACGACCGGATAGACGAACGAAAGCGCGCCGGTCATCGCGGTCGGCAGCTTCTGGATCGCGCCGTAGAGCAGCACGTACATCACGCCTGTGTTCACGATGCCGAGCGTCGCGAGCTTCAGCCATTGCGCGCCGCTCGCGGGCAGCGCGTCGAAATGGACGAACGGCGCGAGCATCAGCACGCCGAGTCCGACCTGGATCAGCGCGATCAGATGCGGCGGCGTACCCTTCAGGTGCTTCGTGATGATCGACGACACCGCGTACAGAAACGCCGCGCCGACCGCGAGCGCGACGCCTTCGAGATACTCGCCGGGCACCGCGAGCACCGCCGGCTCGACCTTGACGACCAGCACGAGCCCGGCGAACGCCACGAGCAGCCACGCCACGACCGATGCGGTAATGCGCTCGCGAAACACGATCGCCCCGAGCGCGACCAGCATGAACGGCTGCGTGTTGTAGACGGCGGTCGCCATCGAGATCGACGCGCGCGAATACGCCGCGAACAGCAGGATCCAGTTGGCGACGATCGCCGCGCTGCCGAGCGCCGTGAGGCCGAGCATGCGCCACGAGAACAGGTCGCGGCGAAAGAGGCCGAGCGCCGCGCACACGATGGCGAGCGTCGCCGAGCCGAAGACGCACCGGAAGAACACCACGTTTTCCGACGATTGCCGCGACGACACGACGAGCCAGCCGATCACGCCCGACATCAGCATTGCAACGGTCATTTCGGCGGCGCCGCGCCGGATTTCGCCTGAAGCCATGATTCGATCCTTCCTGCCAGTTCCTTGCTTAACAGGAGTGTAATTAATCCGGCGCGTCGAATACATGGATAAACTTAAGCCGCAGGCTGAAATCACCTTTCGAACGAAGGTCGACATGACGAAACGCCTTTTCTCCGACGTCGCGCCCGTCGCGCTCGACGACATCGATCGCGCGCTCATCGCCGCACTCGCCGAAGACGCGCGCATCGCGGTGAGCGAACTCGCGCGCCGCGTGGGACTTTCGGCGCCGAGCACCGCGGACCGTTTGCGCCGGCTCGATGCGCAGGGCGTGATCGAGCGCTTCACCGTGCAGCTCGACCCGCGCGCGCTCGGCTACACGCTGCAGGCGATCGTGCGCGTGAAGCCGTTACCCGGCCAGTTGCATCTCGTGGAAGACGTGATCCGCCGCATCCCGGAGTTCGTGGAATGCGACAAGGTGACCGGCGACGACTGCTTCGTCTGCCGGCTTTTTCTGCGCTCGATCGATCAGCTCGACGCGATCCTGTCGAAGGTGACGGAGCGCGCCGAAACGAGCACGGCGATCGTGAAATCGACGCCCATCGCGCGCCGGCTGCCGCCGCTCGCTTTCACCGATCAGTAAATCGACAACCCGCGGCCCGTGGCCCGTGGCCCACGAACGGGAACGCACGCGACGCCGTTACGGCTCGACCGCTTCGAAGAACGCGAGCATTTCGGCGACGAGCGCATCCGGCGCTTCTTCCGGAATGTAATGCCCGCACGGCAGCGCACGTCCGCTGACATCGCGCGCAACGTGCCGCCATTCGTCGAGCGGCTCGAAGCATTTTTCGACGACGCCCTCCGCGCCCCACAGCACGCGCAACGGACAGCCGATCTTGTGACCGCGCTCGATGTCGGCGCGGTCGTGCTCCAGATCGATCGTCGCGGACGCCCGGTAGTCCTCGCACATGGCATGGACCGCGCCCGGCTGGCGCAACGCGTCGCGATACGCGGCGAGCGCTTCGGGCGCGAACGGCGCTAGCCCGGCATGACGGCAGCCCATCACGCGATCGACGTACACATCGGGATGCGCGCCGATCAGCGTCTCCGGCAGCGGCTCGGGCTGGATCAGGAAGAACCAGTGGAAATAAAGCGTCGCGAACGTGCGATCGGTGGCTTCGTACATCGCGAGCGTCGGTGCGATGTCGAGCAGCATCAGACGCTCGACGGCGTCTGGATGGTCGAGCGCCATCCGGTGCGCGACGCGTGCGCCGCGATCGTGCGCGCACACCAGAAAACGCTCGAAGCCGAAGTGCTGCATGACGGCGACCTGATCGGCTGCCATCGCGCGTTTCGAATACGGCGTGTGCGACGCGTCGCTCGCCGGTTTCGCCGACGCGCCGTAGCCGCGCAGGTCGGTGGCGATCACGGTGAAATGGTCGGCGAGCTGCGCGGCGCAGCGATGCCAGATCATGTGCGTCTGCGGATGGCCATGCAGCAGCAGGAGCGGCGGCCCCGCGCCGCCCTTGACGCCGAAAATGTCGAGATCGCCGATGGCGACGCGAAACGGCGTGAATTCCTCGAAGGACATGGCAGGCCTCTTGTCATTTTGTGTGTCCCGGCATTGTAGAAGCGAGAGGTGGCGCGGGGAGGTGCCCAAGGCCACCAATTCATGAAAACCGAACACTCCTTCACAAGCACGTCCGTGCTATTCCTCTATAATCGAACGATCGTTCTTAAAATGACGCGTTGAGGTGCGGTGGCGAACGGCGTGTATCGCGCCGGCCTCGGCCGCCGCGTTCAGCCGCTACACTCACAGGACCGGGCGCGCCCCGCACCGCGTGCACCGTTCCGCCTACAAGGAGACTTGCGCCATGGCATTGCCCGCCGTCCTGCAGAATCTTGCGTTGCCCGTCGTTGCCTCGCCGATGTTCATCGTCAGCTATCCCGAACTCGTGCTTGCGCAGTGCAAGGCCGGGATCGTCGGTTCCTTTCCCGCGCTGAACGCGCGCCCCGCCGAACTGCTCGACGAATGGCTCACGCAGATCCAGGCATCGCTTGCCGAACACAAGGCCGCGAATCCGGACGCGGTGATCGGGCCGATCGCGGTCAACCAGATCGTCCATCAGTCGAATACGCGGCTGGAGCACGACGTGCGCGTGTGCGTCGAACACAGGATTCCGATTTTCATCACCAGCCTGCGCGCGCCGTCGAAGGAAATCATCGATGCCGTGCACAGCTACGGCGGCATCGTGCTGCACGACGTGATCAACCTGCGGCACGCGGCGAAAGCGCTGGAAGCGGGTGTCGACGGCCTGATTCTCGTCGCGGCCGGTGCCGGCGGCCATGCGGGCACCACGTCGCCATTCGCGCTGACCGGCGAAGTGCGAAAGATGTTCGACGGTCCGATCGTGCTGTCGGGCGCGATCGCCAACGGTGGTTCGATCCTGGCGGCCCAGGCGATGGGCGCCGATCTCGCCTACATGGGCACACGCTTCATCGCGACGCAGGAAGCGCACGCGGTCGAAAGCTACAAGCACGCGATCGTCAATTCCAGCGCGTCGGACATCATCTACACGAACCTCTTCACGGGCGTGCACGGCAATTACATCCGCGAGAGCATCGTGAATGCCGGGCTGGATCCGGACGCGCTGCCGGAATCCGACAAGACGAAGATGAACTTCGGCGGCGACAAGGCCAAGGCGTGGAAAGACATCTGGGGCGCGGGCCAGGGCGTCGGTCTGATGGACGACGTGCCGTCGGTGGGCGAACTCGTCGCGCGTCTGAAGCAGGAATACGAAGCGGCAAAGTCGCGGCTGCGCATCTAGCGCGGCTTTAACCACTCCGGCCTGAATCGGATGAAGCTTCTTCAGCGTATGGCGGCGGCCCTGATCTGATCGAGCGTCGGCCACAGGGATTCGCTCGCAAACCGTTCGGCGAGAAAATCGACGAACGAACGCACCTTCGCCGACAGATGCCGCCGGCTCGCGTACACGACATGAATCGGCAACTCGCGCGGTGCAAGCTCATCGACGAGGAGCGGCACGAGCCGGCCGGCCGCGAGGTCGTCGCCGATCACTTCGGTGCCGAGCATCGCGATGCCCGCACCCTGCAGCACGACGACGCGCTGCGCATCCAGATGGTTGACGATCATGTTGCCGGCGAGGCGCAGGCGCGCGCCGGCCGCATCGACGCCCTGCGCGAGGTCCTGAGCCGACACGCCGGTGTACTGGATGAAGTTGTGCTTTTCGAGGTCGGCGAGCGTCTTTGGCGTGCCGTGGCGGCGCAGATAATCCGGCGAAGCGCACAGCACGATGTGCGCCAGCGCGATCTGCCGCGCGATCAATGAAGACGACTTCAAGCCTGTCGGCGACGCCCGGATCGCCACATCGAACCCTTCGTCGATCAGTTCGACGACGCGATCCGACAACGTGATGTCGACCGTGACCTGCGGAAACCGCGCGGCGTAATCGACCAGCGCGCTCATCACGTGACGCAACCCGAACGCCGTGAGCGACGAAACCCGCAGCTTGCCTTGTGGCACCACGCTCACGGCGCCGACCGCCTGGCCGGCTTCGTCGAGTTCGGTCAGCACCTGCGAGAGCCGCTCGTAGTATTCGCGCCCGGCCTCGGTCGGGGCCACCCGGCGCGTCGTGCGGTTGAGCAGGCGCGCACCGAGCTGCTGCTCGAGATGCATCACATGCTTGCTCGCCATCGCAGCCGAAATGTCCATCCGCTCCGCCGCGGCGACGAAGCTGCCCGCTTCGACGACGTGACGAAACACTTTCATGCTGACGAGGGTATCCATGGCTAATCGCTCACAACAGGAATGAATCGGGGCTGTCAGGAGGACTTTATCAAGGATCAGTGCGGAAAGCGCGACAGGACCTGACTGAGCGCGAACAAAAAGGCCTCACGTTCTGAAAGAACGTGAGGCCTTTTCTGGACTTCTCGCGATATGGCTTCCGGCCGGGGGGCCGTTGCGCCGCGACCGATGATCCGCCAGCGCAACCCGCTGATGCCTAGAACTTCGCGCGGATACCGACGCCGAACGTGTCGCCCGACGACTGCGAGCTGATCTTGTCGTACATGTAGGCCGCGTAGACGTCGGTGCGCTTCGACAGCGGGTAGTCATAGCCGAGTGCTGCCGTCTGACGCGTCTGGTCGAGGCCGCCGCCGTCACGCGAATACGCGTACGACGCCATGACCGTGCCCGGGCCCGCCGGCACGGTCACGCCGCCCTGCGCCGTATTGACGTGCCAGCTGCCAAGCGCGCCCTGATCGTTCTTCGTGTACATGTACTGGCCGAAGAACTTCACGTACTTCAGGTCGTACGTCAAACCGAGCTGGCCCACGCCCTGGCTCTTCAGGCCGAGCACACCCGACGCATCAGGATTCGTCAGGTCGCCCGGGGCGTTGTTGAAGTTCACGTACTGGTAGACGGCGGTTGCCGCGAACGGGCCGTGGAAGTACAGCACCTGGCCGCTCCACTTCTTCGCGCCGTTTTCGGTCGTGTTGCCGAGCGCGTACATCGCGCTTGCCGACAGGCCGTTGAAGTTCGGCGACTGATACTGCACCGCGTTGCTCCAGCCCGAATCGCCGGTCACGCCCTGGTCGGTGTTGTACGTCGGGAACGTGCCGAGGCCGAGATAGGTGTGGTACACCATCGGCGAGAAGACATACGAGTCGGTGAACGGATTGAACAGAATCGTCGAGACGAACAGCGACGTCGTCAGACGGCCGGCGGTCAGCGTGCCCCAGGGCGCTTCGATACCGACGTACGCGTTACGCGAGAACATCGTGTCGCCGGTGAAGCGGCCGTACTGGCCGTTCTGCGCGAGGAAGAAGCCTTCCAGGGTGAAGATCGCCTTGTAGCCGTTGCCGAGATCTTCCGCACCCTTCATGCCCCAGTACGAAGTCGACATCCCGCCGCCCGACACAACCCACGACCGCTGGTTGCCGGGGAATTTCTGCGAGCCGACCCACTCGTCCACCTGCCCATAGAGCTGAACGCTCGACTGCGCGAACGCAGTCGATGCGCCCGCCAGCAGCCCGGCGATCACGGTTGCCTTGAGAGTGGTCTTCAGCTTGCGGCTGGCGTTTGTTTTCATGGGTTCTCCTGTCCTTGTCGAAAGTAAGCGTGGCTGGCGCGGCGGGTTCACTCGCGCAAACGGTTGTTGTTGTCCGTCAGGTCGTCGAGCTGATCTGGGTCAGTGGGCGGAGACTATCTTTGCGGACCATTTTTGTGAAAAAAAATATGTCTGGTTATTGCCGGTATATGAGCCTGCTTAGTTTCTTCGGATAACGGCCTGTTAAAGCACGCTCGTAACTGGCGCCGGCTGCAGTGCGACATGCGTTCCAGTTCGCCGCGGGCAAGGTGGCCATTGCCCTGGAGCCGGGCAACGCATGCAAAACCATGTGCGCATGACGCGTTGCCGCAACCGGCTTTTCATGGCAGGCGGAATCGTGCCCTGAAGATTGGGTTTTTCAAAAAAGTGTGGTGCGCACGCGTCATATCGACGGGCGTCGGCGGGCGCCGTGCTACCCGGCGGCGACCGGCGGCGGATCACAGGAGCAGAGAGAGAGGGTGACGCGCGGCGAACGCTTCGCCGCGACGATCGATCAGTTGCGATACGGCGACGGCGCTGGCGGACGGGGAATGTCATCCGGCGGATGGGGAATGGAGCGCACGGCACCGCGCTCCTCGTTATAGCGGGCGACGTCGGCGCGAATCGATCCGGTGCGCACAACAGCGGAGTTGACGGGAGGACGCGGCACCGGGCGACCTTCGGCGCTCACCGGCGTGATCGACCCCGCGTAACGGACCGGCTCGCCGTCGGCACGGAACGGACGATCCTGTGCGGCAAGGCGCATCAAACCGCTGTACGCCGGCGCCGGGTGACGAGCCACACCCTGATTGCGGTCGCCCTGGCTCACGCGTGTCCCGGATTGCAGGCCGTACCAGTGACCTCCCGGCGCATTCTGCTGCACCGGCCGGAAGAACCCGCCGCTGTGAGCGCTGCCGCGCGGCAAGTTGTCGTGCGGGGCAGACGAAGGTTTCGCACAGGCGAACGCAGCCATGAGCGCAAGCAGTGCGCCCAGCAACCCGTGCAATCCTCTCGAATACCCTGCGTTCACGATCCTTCACCTGCTCGACGACCCGCCGCAGGTTCACCGTTCGAGCATCGGCGGAACCCGGTTTGAGAGTCGGGCACGCCGGCGACGCAACGCCGGGCCTGACGACTTCCCAATGGCCTGTGAGCAGTAATTTATGGGCGGCCATCCGACGTGTCGAGCCAAAAAATGTTATGCCACCGGAAGGGTTGTAACACCATGTTACGGCAGGGTTTTTTGTGAAAAAGCGCGTGTATCGAGGCTCTGCGGTTAGCGACTTGCAGGCGCTGGCTGCGCCTGATCCGGCACGCCAAAACCCCTCAGCAAATCCAACCGGTTGCATTGCGCGAGACGGAATCACGCCGCTACCACGGAGGCGCCGCGCGTCCTCGACATGCACAATGTGCATTAATCGATTCATCAAATGAATTTGCCTATTCAATCGGAAACGCCGGACAATAGGCGTTTCCATTGATTGCCTTTCGTGACCGGCGCCCTTCTTCGCGCGCCAGCGTTTTTCGCGTCACACTGCATCTGTTGCTTCGAGATTCCCAAGATGGCCCGTCCTAAACTGCTTCCCGACAATTTCACACTGTGCCTCGTCGGCACCGTCATTCTGGCCAGCCTGCTGCCCGTTCACGGCCAGGCGGCCGTTGCGTTCAACTGGGTGACGAACATTGCGGTCGGGCTGCTGTTTTTCCTGCACGGCGCGAAACTGTCGCGTGAGGCGATCATTGCGGGCGCAACGCACTGGCGGCTGCACCTGGTGGTGCTGCTAAGCACGTTCGCGTTCTTTCCGCTGCTCGGCCTTGCGCTCAAACCGCTTCTTTCGCCGCTCGTCACGCCGGCGCTCTATGCGGGCATTCTCTTCCTCTGCACGCTGCCATCGACGGTCCAGTCCTCCATTGCGTTCACCTCGATTGCGAAGGGCAACGTGCCCGCTGCGGTGTGCAGTGCGTCGGCGTCGAGTCTGCTCGGGATATTCATCACGCCCGCGCTCGTCAGCGTGGTCATCACGAATCAGGCTTCCGGCGGCGCTTCGGCGTGGCATACGGTATGGAGCATCGTGCTGCAACTGCTCGTGCCGTTCGTGGCGGGGCAACTGCTGCGCCCGGTGATCGGCCGGTGGATCGAGCGTAACCGCGGCGTGCTGAAGTTCGTCGACCAGGGTTCGATCCTGCTCGTGGTGTATGGCGCCTTCAGCGAGGCCGTGAACGAAGGCCTCTGGCATCACATTCCGCTCGCCGCGCTGGCGGGCCTCCTCGTGGTGTGCGCGGTGCTGCTCGCCATCGCGCTCGCGCTCACGATGTTCGTGAGCAAGCGGCTGGGCTTTAACCGCGCGGATCAGATCACGATCATCTTCTGCGGTTCGAAGAAAAGCCTCGCGGCCGGCGTGCCGATGGCCAAGGTGATTTTTGCTTCGCACGCGGTGGGGGCGGTGGTGCTGCCGCTGATGCTGTTCCATCAGATCCAGTTGATGGTGTGCGCCGCGCTCGCGCAGCGCTGGGGCGCCCGCGATATCAGTCCCGAGAAGCGCGCCGCCAGCAAGAAGGCCGGGCCAACCGCGGTTGCGCGCCGCTGAGCGGATGGATGCGTCGAACAGATAAACCATGAAATCTCCTGAGCGAGAGTACGACGAGGCAACGAGGCAACAACGCCTCGTGAAACTGGAAAGCCGCCGTGTGCGGCTTTTTTGTTATTTCACGCGACGCCGCGCCCGCCGTCACCTCGGCCGGATGGCATAGCCAGGAGGCGGGTGTGAGAAGTCACGAGAATCCACTCCAACAACTCGTTTAGTTAATTTTACTAAACACATAAAGCACGACTACAGCCATTGAATACAGCGCTTTACGCGGGTTAACACCGTATCGACCGGGATTTCTCGAGGCCGTTTTACTATACAATCTCCGGACTCGAAACCAGCGGCCTTCCCGGCCAGCCATACGTACATGGGGACAACCATCCGTGACGTCGCGCGCGCGGCCAGCGTGTCGATCGGCACCGTCTCGCGCGCGCTGAAAAACCAGCCCGGTCTCTCCGATGCCACGCGTGTGCGCGTCGTCGAGGCCGCGCGACAGCTCGGCTACGACGCCGCGCAACTGCGTCCGCGTATCCGCCGGCTCACGTTCCTGCTGCATCGCCAGCACAACAACTTCACCGTCAGCCCGTTCTTTTCGCACGTGCTGCACGGTGTCGAGGACGCGTGCCGCGAACGCGGCATCGTGCCGTCGCTGCTGACGGCCGGCCCGACCGAAGACGTGATCCAGCAGATGCGCGTCCATTCGCCGGACGCGGTCGCCGTCGCCGGGTTCGTCGAACCGGAGACGCTCGCCACGCTCGTCGCGATGCAGCGGCCGCTCGTGCTGATCGATCTGTGGGCGCCCGGCCTGCGTTCGGTGAATCTCGACAACGCCGAAGGCGCGGCGCTCGCGATGCGACATCTGTTCGCGCAGAAGCGCACGCGCATCGCGTTTATCGGCGGCTCGCTCGCGCATTTCAGCATCGCGCAGCGCGCGCTCGGCTACCGTCGCGCGTTCTTCGAGGCGGGGCTGCTGTTCGACCCGTCGCTCGAAGTCGCCATGAACGCCGGCCTCGATCCCGACACCGGCGCCGCGCAGGCGATGGAGCGCCTGCTCGACGCCCCGGGCGAGCGCGTCGACGCGGTATTCGCCTACAACGACGCCGCCGCGCTCGCCGCGATGCGCGTCTGTCTCGCGCGCGGCCTGCGCGTGCCGGAAGACATTGCCATCATCGGCTTCGACGATATTCCAGCGGCGGCGCATGCCACGCCGCCGCTGTCGACGATCGCCGTCGACAAGGAAGCGCTCGGCCGGCGCGGCGTCGAGCTGCTGCTCGAAGACGCGCCAGCCGAAACAGAAGTCCGCCTGCCTGTTCAACTCATAGCCCGTGCCAGCACTTCGGTGAAAAAGCCATGACGCAACCCGACCTGAATCACGCCAACCCTCACGCCGAAGCCACGGTGTCCGTGCCGACCGTCGCCAGCTTCCGCGAGCCGGAATTCCTGCTCTCGCACATCGAGGACACGTTGCGCTTCTACGCGCCGAACGTGCTCGATCCGGGCGGCGGCTTCTTCCACTTCTTCCGCGACGACGGCTCGATCTACGACAAAACCACGCGCCACCTGGTGAGCAGCTGCCGCTACGTCTTCAACTACGCGATGGCATACCGTCAGTTCGGCGATCCGCAGCATCTCGAATACGCACGCCACGGCATGCGCTTTCTGCACGACGCGCACTGGGACGCCCAGCACGAAGGCTACGACTGGGAGCTCGAATGGCGCGACGGCCACAAGCGCGTGCTCGATTCGACGCGCCACTGCTACGGCCTCGCGTTCGTGCTGCTCGCGTATTCGCACGCGGCGATGGCGGGCATCGAGGAAGCGAAGCCGATGATCGCCGCGACGTTCGAGCTGATGGAACACCGCTTCTGGGACGCCGCCGCCGGTCTTTACGCCGACGAGGCATCGGCCGACTGGCGCGTGTCGAGCTATCGCGGCCAGAACGCGAACATGCACACCACCGAGGCGCTCCTCGCCGCGTACGAAGCGACCGGGCATCTCGTGTACCTCGACCGGGCGGAACGCGTCGCGTCGAATATCACGCTGCGGCAGGCGAAGCTGTCGCAAGGTCTCGTGTGGGAACATTTCCACGCGGACTGGTCGGTGGACTGGCATTACAACGAGGAAGACAGCTCGAACATCTTCCGTCCGTGGGGTTTTCAGCCCGGACACCAGACCGAATGGGCGAAGCTGCTGCTGATTCTCGAACGTCACCGTCCACTGCCGTGGCTGCTGCCGCGCGCCATCGAACTCTTCGACGCCGCGATGACGCACGCATGGGACGAAAACCACGGCGGCCTGTACTACGGCTTCGGCCCGGACCACACGGTCTGCGACCATGACAAGTACTTCTGGGTGCAGGCCGAAACCCTCGCGACGGCCGCGCTGCTCGGCAAACGCACGGGCAACGAGCGCTTCTGGGACTGGTATGACGAGATCTGGCGCTACAGCTGGGCGCACTTCGTCGATCATCGGTATGGTGCGTGGTATCGCATCCTCACGTGCGACAACCGCAAGTACAGCGACGAAAAAAGCCCGGCCGGCAAGACCGACTATCACACGATGGGCGCCTGTTACGAAGTGCTGACGCACGCACTGGCCGACGCGCCTGTCGAATCCGCACGGTGACCACCATGACAACGAGCACCGAATTTCCGTTCTTCGTTTCCGCCGGCGACATCCTGACCGACATGGTCCGCACCGACGACTCGCGCTGGCTCTCCGTGCCAGGCGGCGCCGGCTGGAACGTCGCGCGCGCCGTCGCGCGGCTCGGGTTGCGCACGGCGTCGGTGGGCGCGCTCGGCAACGACTGCTTCTCCGACGCGATCTGGAACGCGAGCGTCGCGGCCGACCTCGACATGCGCTTCATGCAGCGCTTCGACCGCTCGCCGCTGCTGGCGATCGTCCACGAGACGCATCCGCCGACCTACTTCTTCATGGGCGACAACAGCGCCGATCTTGCGTTCGATCCGTCGCTGCTGCCGCAAGGCTGGATGGAACAGGTGAAGTGGGCGCATTTCGGTTGTATCAGCCTCGTGCGCCAGCCGCTCGGCGACACGCTCGCGAAGCTCGCCGCCGACCTGCGCGCGCGCGGCGTGAAGATCAGCTACGACCCGAACTACCGCAACCTGATGGAACACGGCTACGAGCCGATCCTGCGCAAGATGTCCGCGCTCGCCGACCTCATCAAGGTCTCCGACGAAGACCTGCGCCTGCTGTTCAGGACCGGCGACGAAGCCGCCGCGCTCGCGCAGCTGCGCGCGCTGAATCCTGCGGCGACGGTGCTCGTCACGCGCGGGCCGGACACGTCGACGCTTCTCGTCGGCGATGCGGTGTACGAAGACCGGCCGCCGCGCGTCGAAGTGGCCGACACGGTCGGGGCCGGCGATGCGTCGATCGGCGGCCTGCTGTTCAGCCTGATGACCGCGCCGCAACGCACGTGGCCCGAGCATCTGGCGTTTTCGCTGGCGGCGGGCGCGGCGGCGTGCCGCCATTCGGGCGCGCATTCGCCGACGCTCGACGAAGTCGTCGCGCTGCTGGAAGACTAGACGGCGACGCATCGAGACTCGCCGCGTCGCCTGCGTGCGACGTGCGCGTTTGCGCCCGGTGCGCTCGCACGAGCATGCGCCTGTGGGG
This sequence comes from uncultured Paraburkholderia sp., assembly GCA_937917025.1. GTDB lineage: Bacteria > Pseudomonadota > Gammaproteobacteria > Burkholderiales > Burkholderiaceae > Paraburkholderia. The sequence continues at coordinate 1,430 of CALFSF010000298.1, read as the reverse complement.
GTTTGATCCGCGTGCTACGATGGAATCTCCCATTTGCCGGAGTTGCATCATGGCCGAGCTCACCTACACCAAGGGTATCTACACGGCGATCGCAACCGTTCGGGAACTGGACGGCGACAAATATCAGGGCGTCGTCTCCCTCGGGCGCGACGACGGCGACGAGCAGGAGAACACCGTCTACGAAGTCGAGGCCACGTCAGCAACGCCTGAAGAGGCGCTCGAGGAAGCCAAGGCGCTCGCTCACCGCATCCTCGGCGAAATCGAACTCTAGACGCGGCAGAAGGTCACACGGTCTATGTAGACCCGGTGCCCGCGGCCACGCCGCCGCTGACGCCATTTCCGGATGAACCGGCTGGAGGCGAAGATGGCTGAACAGCTCTTCCTCTACGGTGTGTACGCGATCCATGTGCGCCCGCTCGAACTGCAGGGCGCGCGATGGGACGCGGAATACGAAATCCGTCACCGCGACAAGCCTGTTCAGCCGTGGACCACGGTGGGCGGCGACGCGGGCTTCGGCGAACCGGGCGAAGCGGTCGAATCCGCGCATCGCCAGGCGGTCGCCGATATCGACCACGGCGCGGGCATTCCCAAACCGCGTTCGTTTCCATAAGCACACGTTTCCATATCCGGCCGGTCCGGGTTGCCGCGTCCCGTGACGCCGCAACCGGACCCGGCTGCGCGTGCTCATCGTCCAGCGCGCCGGCACGCCGGGACACAGCCGGCAGAACTCACTCAAAAGGGCAGGAAATCGCCCGGGGGCTCGCGCGAATACCCGCTCGTCGCCCCGAGTTAGTAAAAAAACACTCCAATCGGCGATAAAAAATAGAGTCTCTTTCGCTGCAACGGCGTTGCGCTGTCTTTTCCGTTCCAGCGAAGCGATAACAAGGAGACTCCCCCAATGACCGCACGACTGCCTGTCGACGGCACGCCTGCCCTCGCCGACTACCGTCTTTCCGACAATCTGACTGCCACGCGCGGCCGCATCTTCCTGACCGGCACGCAGGCGCTCGTGCGCCTGCCGCTGATGCAGCGCGCGCTGGACGCGGCAAGAGGACTGAACACGGCCGGCTTCGTCAGCGGCTATCGCGGCTCGCCGCTCGGCATGGTCGACCAGCAGTTGTGGAAAGCACAGAAACTGCTCGACGCAAGCGGCATCCGCTTCCTGCCCGCGATCAACGAGGAACTCGGCGGCACCGCCGTGCTCGGCACGCAGCGGGTGGAGTCGGATCCGGAGCGCACCGTCGAGGGCGTGTTTGCGATGTGGTACGGCAAGGGGCCGGGCGTCGACCGCGCCGGCGATGCGCTGAAGCACGGCAACGCGTACGGCTCGTCGCAGCATGGCGGCGTGCTCGTCGTGGCGGGTGACGATCACGGCTGCGTGTCGTCGTCGATGCCGCATCAGAGCGACTTCTCGATGATGGCGTGGCACA